>JBDIAF010000212.1:0-3989 GCA_039812245.1 Agromyces sp.
GCCCGGTTCAGCCGAGCGGCGCCGTGTGCTCCGCGAGGTGCGTGAGGTAGGCGGCCGCGTTGCGGCGGATGCCCCGCTGCTCGTCGGCGGTGAGCTCCCGCCGCACCTTGCCGGGCACGCCCGCGACGAGGGAACCGGGCGGCACGACGGTGCCCTCGAGCACGACCGCGCCGGCTGCGACGAGGGAGCCCGCACCGATGACGGCGCCGTTCAGCACGGTCGCACCCATGCCGATGAGGCAGTCGTCCTCGATCGTGCAGCCGTGCAGCACCGCGCCGTGCCCGACCGAGACGCCCTCGCCGATCGTCAGCGGGAAGCCGGCGTCGACGTGGCAGACGACCGTGTCCTGCAGGTTGGCGCGGGCGCGCAGCACGATGGGCTCCGCCTCGGCCCGCAGCACCGCGTTGTACCAGACGCTCGACTCGGCCTCGAGCCGCACGTCGCCCACGATGACGGCGCCGGCGGCGACGAACGCGGACTCGTCGATCGAGGGCGCGCCGATTCCGGCGAGCGGGCGGATGTGTGCGGCGTCGTCGATGGGCATGGCCTCAGCGTAGCCGTCGCCTCGCGGTGAGGAGGCGCAGGAGGACGCCGGCGGCGAAGACGGCGAGACCGCCGACGACCGCGAGCGGCGGCAGGGTCGCGCTGAGTGCGACGCAGCCGATCGCGCCGGCGATCGGCAAGGCGCGGGCGAACCGGATGCCTCGTCGCGAAGCCTCGTCGGAGCGGCCGGCCATCCGCCAGGCCGAGAGGTTCGCGACGAGGTAGTAGACGAGGACGCCGAACGAGGAGAAGCCGATCGCCGCTCGCAGGTCGACGACGAGGACGAGGGCGATGACCGCCACGGCGACGACGATCTCGGCGACGTACGGCACGCGGGTGCGCTCGTGCACGCGGGCCAACGGCGACGGGAGCTCGCGGTCGCGGGCCATCGCGAGGGCGGTGCGGCCGATCCCGGCGATGAGCGCGAGCAGGGCGCCGAGCGAGGCGAGGCCGGCGCCGACGCGCACGAGCGGTTCGGCCCAGCCCCAGCCGCTCACGACGACGAGGTCGGCGAGGGGCGCGTCGGGGCCCGCTGCGAGGTATGCGGGGCCGAGGCGCAGCAGCAGCACGAGCGCGAGAGCCGCGTAGACCGCGACGACGATGCCGAGGGCGACGGCGATCGCCCGGGGAATCGTGCGGGCCGGATCCCGCACTTCCTCGCCGAGGGTCGCGATGCGCGCGTAGCCCGCGAACGCGAAGAACAGGAGCCCGGCCGACTGCAGCACTCCGTACGGCCCGACGTCGAGCGTCGGCCCGCCCTGCTGCGGGGGAGCGCCGTGCCGGGCGAGGTCGATCGCTCCCGCGGCGACGACGAGCGCGAGCACGACCAGCACGACCGCGACGATCACCGTGGCGGCCCGCGCGGTGCGCGTGATTCCGAGCAGGTTGAGGCCCGCGACGAGCACCACCGCTGCGACCGCGGCCGGTCGCTCCCATTCGGTGGGCACGAGGTAGTCGGCCACGGTCATCGCCATGGCCGCGCAGCTCGCGGTCTTGCCGATGACGAATCCCCAGCCCGCGAGGAAGCCCGGCCACTCGCCGAGCTCGAGGCGCCCGAACAGATACGCGCCGCCCGACGACGGATGCCTCGCAGCCAGCCGTCCCGTCGACGTGGCGTTCGCGTACGCGACGAAGGCGGCCGCGGCGAGCCCGAGCAGCAGCCACGAGCCGGCGGCTCGCGCGGCCGGGACCCAGACCGAGAAGACGCCCGCGCCGATCATCGAGGCGAGCCCGATCACGACGGCATCGCGAAGGCCGAGGCGTCGCGCGAGGGGAGCCGATGAGGTCACGGTCGGCACCATACTGCACCGAGGTGTCCCGCCTAGGATCGTCACATGACCGACCTCACGCACCCCGCAGTCGAGCGCGTCGCCGATGCCCTGCGAGCCGAGGGCGTCGAGCCGCGCATCCGCTGGTTCGACGACGCCGTCACGACCGCGCAGCTCGCCGCCGACGCGCTCGGCATCGAGGTCGGACAGATCGCGAACTCCCTCGTGTTCGACCTCGACGGAGAACCGATCCTCGTGCTGACCTCGGGCGCCCACCGCGTCGACACCGAGTGGCTCGGCCGGGAGCTCGGGGGCACCATCTCGCGCGCCTCGAAGGAGACGGTGAAGGCCGCGACCGGCCAGGTCATCGGCGGCGTCGCCCCGGTCGGGCACCCGGCCCCGGTGCGCACCTTCGTCGACGTCGACCTCGCCCGCTACTCGGAGGTCTGGGCGGCGGCCGGTCATGCCAAGACCGTTTTCCCGACGACGTTCGACGAACTCGTGCGCATCACCGGCGGAACCCCGCGCCCGGTCGAGCCCGCCGACGCCGACGCCTGAGCCTCGCCCGGAACGCGCGCCGGTCACCGCCCGTCACCCCGTCACAGCCCGGCCCGGCCGCAGCCGGACCGCCGCACCGCTTCGCTTCGCTTCGCGCCAACCGGCGTCGATCGGCTGCGCACCCGGCACCCATCAGGGCTCTCCTCGGGCGACTCGCGCTTTGATGCGTCTGGCGCATCAAAGCGCGAGTCGCCCGAGGGGGACGTGCTCGCGGCGCCGATGTCGGTGGTGGCGGCGAAGCTCGGGGCATGGTGGTGGCGGCAGCATCTTCGGGTGAGCTCGCGAACGGCTCTGGTGAGCTCGCGAACGCTCGGAGTGAGCTCGCGAACGCCCGGAGGGGGCTCGCGAACGGCCGCGCCCTCGCGGCGGCCGCGGCGCTCGACCACTCGGGATACGTCCGGCGCGCGCGTCGCCTCGCCGACCTGAGCCAGCGCGAACTGTCCGCTCTGATCGGCATCGACCAATCGCAGGTCGCGCGCATCGAGGCTGGGCGCGCAGTCGACGTCGCGACGTTCGCCAGGATGCTCGCCGCCGCCGGACTGCGCCTGGCCGTGGTGGACTCCGACGGCGTCGAGGTGCGGCCGATGCCCGCCGATGTCATGCGCGATGGCGGCGGGCGGCGGCAGCCGGCCCACCTCGACGTGCGGGCGGCACCCGATCGCCCGTCGCCCGAGATGCTCGCCCGGCACCGAGAACCCGAGCCGCGCGTCTCATGGCATCACCGGCGCACCGAACGCGATCGTCGCCGCAGCGCGCTCGGCATCGATGCGACGCACGAGCAGCCGACCGTGAGCAGCGTCGCGCAGTGGCGTCGCGCGAACGAGGCCGCCCGCCGGGAACGCGCGCGGCCCGTCGCCCGGCGAGCGCTTGCGGAGCTCTACGCGCGCATCGGGTTCCCGCAGGAGCTCTGGGCCTTCTCCCTGCCCGAGGATGCCCCGGGCGAGCGCACCGGCCGCCACTCCAACGAGCACCCGCACACGACCCCGCACCCGCAGCCTCGCACCGGTGCGATCACCGGTCGCGACGGGCCCCCGGCGACGGCACCACCGTGAACACCTTCGGCACGCTGAAGCCGGCCTCCGAGAAGGCCGCGAGCACCGCCGACTCCGTCTTTGGCACGAGCGCGGCGTCGATCAGCGCGATCGCCGAGCCGCCGAAGCCGCCGCCCGTCATACGCGCCCCGACGGCACCGCAGCGCTGGGCGACCTCGACGGCGAGATCGAGCTCGGGCACCGAGATCTCGAAGTCGTCGCGCATCGAGGCGTGCGAGGCGTCGAGGTAACCGCCGATCGCGCGAGGCCCCTGCTCGTGCAGCGTGCGCACGGTGTCGAGCACGCGCTGGTTCTCGGTGACGATGTGCCGCACGCGACGGAAGGTCTCGTCGTCGAGCATGCGCTGCGCGCGGTCGAGGTCGGCCGGCCCGAGATCGCGCAGCGATGCCACGCCGAGCGTGCGAGCGCCCGCCTCGCACGAGGCGCGCCGCGCGGCGTACCCACCGGTCGCGTGCGCGTGCTCGACCCGGGTGTCGACCACGAGGATCGCCAGGCCGGCCTCGCTGAAGTGCAGCGGTACGACCTCGGCGTCGAGGCTGCGGCAGTCGATGAACACGCCCGCATCGGC
>JBDIAF010000213.1:0-3985 GCA_039812245.1 Agromyces sp.
TCGTCAGCCGAGGGCGACGAGCAGGCTGAGCAGCGCGAGCACGGCGACGAGCGGGGTCATCGTCAGTCGTTCGGCCCGGCTGCGCGAGATCGCGTTGAGGGGGATGCCGATGAGGAAGTACGCGAAGGCGACCCACGTTCCCACGACCGCAACGGGCTCGGGCACGAGGTCGACGAGGCCCGCCCGGTCGAGCGCGAGCAGCGCGATCACGGCGTAGATCACGATCGCGATGAGGCTGCCCGCACGCAGCCGTGCCGGCAGCACGCGGTGCGCGCCGCCCCACGCGAAGCGGCCGAGCGGCGCTCCGAGCGCGAGCGCGAGCTGGAACAGCGCGAGCAGGCCGAGCAGGACGGTGAGCGCGATGGCGGCGGCGGGCATGCCGCCGAGCCTAGTGGCCGGGCTGGCGCCGCCCGGGCATCCCGAGCGTCACCGCATCCAGAGCGTCACCGCATCCAGAGCGTCACCGCGCCAAGACCCTCAGCGCATCCAGACCCTCAGCGCATCCAGACCGTCGTCGCCCCGGGGAGCGTGCCGTCGCCCGGCAGCACCGAGCTCGCGAGCAGCACCTCGCCGTCGGGCAGCGGCACGGGGCGGTCGCCGAAGTTCGTGACGCTGCGCCAGCCGCCGGGTCGCTCGAACGCGAGCACCTGCGAGGCGCGGTTCGCCGGGGCGTCCGCGACCGTGGCATCCGCGACCGGGGCATCCGCGACCGGGGCGTCCGCGACCGGGGCATCCGCGACCGGGGCGTCCGACGCCCCGAGCCACGTGAGCGTCTCGGCCGACTGCAGCTCGCGCCGCAGCGCGAGCGCCGACCGGTAGAGGTTCAGCGTCGAGGTGGGCGCTGGGTCCTCGGCATCGACGGCGTAGGCGGCGAACCAGACCGGTTGCGGCAGGTGCGGAGGCGTGGCGCCGTCGGGGCCGAAGCCGAGCGAGCTCCCCTCGGCCGACCAGGGCAGCGGCACCCGGCAGCCGTCGCGACCGACCTCGACGCCGGCGTTGCGGAAGAACGCGGGGTCCTGCCGCGAGGAGTCGGGGATCTGGCCCGCCTCCTGCAGGCCGAGCTCCTCGCCCTGGTACAGGTAGGCCGAGCCGGGCAGCGCGAGCATGAGCAGGGTGGCCGCGCGGGCGCGGCGCAGGCCCAGCGCGACGTCGACGTCGTCGGGGGAGCCGCCCGCGAGCAGCCAGGCCTTGCCGTCGGCGCCGGTCGGGGTGCCGCCGGCGGCGCCCGAGGCATCCGTCAGTCCGTAGCGGGTCGCGTGGCGCACGACGTCGTGGTTCGAGAAGACCCACGTGGAGCTCGCTCCGGTCGCGGCCGCCTCGGCGAGGTTCTTCGAGATGATCGCGCGGAACTCGGCCGCGTCGAAGCCCGCCTGCAGCAGGTCGAAGTTGAACGCCTGGCCGAGGCCCTCGGGCGAGGCGTAGCGGGCGCGCCGGTCGGCGTGCACCCACGCCTCGGCGACGGCGGTGCGGGGCGGGTCGTACTCGTCGAACACCTTGCGCCACTCGGCGTAGACCGTGTGCACCTCGTCGCGGTCCCAGAGCGGGTGCGAGCCGTCGGCGAAGAGGTCGGCGCGGTGGATCGTCGCGAGGTCGTCGTGCGCGGCGTCGAGATCCTTCTTCAGGCCGTGCGCGACGTCGACGCGGAAGCCGTCGACGCCTCGGTCGCTCCAGAAGCGCAGGGTGCGCAGGAAGTCGGCGTGGACGTCGGGGTGGTCCCAGTTGAAGTCGGGCTGCTCCTTCGCGAAGAGGTGGAAGTACCACTGCCCGGGCCGCCCATCGGGCTCGATCACCCGCTCCCAGGCGCTGCCCCCGAAGATCGAGGTCCACCCGTTCGGCGGCAGCTGGCCGCCCTCGCCCCGGCCGTCGCGGAAGAGGTAGCGCTCGCGCTCGGGCGAGCCCGGCCCGGCCGCGAGGGCCGCCCGGAACCACTCGTGCCGGTCGGAGCTGTGGTTCGGCACGATGTCGACGACGACCTTGATGCCCGCCCCGTGCAGGGCGGAGACCATGGCGTCGAACTCGGCGAGCGTGCCGATGCGCGGGTCGACGTCGCGGTAGTCGTCGACGTCGTAGCCGCCGTCGGCGAGCGCCGAGGGGTAGAACGGGCTGAGCCACACCGCGTCGACGCCGAGCTCGGCGAGGTACGGCACCCGCGAGGTGATGCCGACGAGGTCGCCGATGCCGTCGCCGTTCGCGTCGGCGAAGCTGCGCGGGTAGATCTGGTAGACGGCGGCCTGGCGCCACCAGTCGGCGGTTCCGGTGCGGTCGAGGTCGTCTGCGGTCCAGTCGCTCATACCTCCATTCCAGCGCATCGGACGCCGGAGTAGGAGACCCTGCCGGCACCCGGCTGCGCCGCCTACGATGGCAGGGATGGGAGGCGCCATGATCCAGGTGCGCGTGCTCGGCGTCGCGCTCGACCAGTCGGGCCAGCACCTCGTGCTGCTGACGCCCCTCGTCGCCGACCCCGACGAGCCGCGCGTGCTGCCGATCTGGATCGGCGCCAACGAGGCGAACGCGATCCTCATCGCGCTGAACGGCGAGCACACGCCGCGCCCGCTCACGCACGACCTCACGACGACGCTCATCGACGTGCTCGGCGCCCGCGTCGAGGTGGTCGAGGTGACCCGCCTCGACGCGGGCACCTTCTACGCCGAGCTCACGCTCGTCACCCGCCAGGGCCCGCGCATCGTCGACGCCAGGCCGTCCGACGCGATCGCGCTGGCGGTGCGCGCCGACGCCGTCATCCGGGTCGCCGAGGCGGTCTTCGAGGACGCCTCGATCCCGGCCGCGATGGCCGGCGCCGGCGGTGACGAGAGCGAGGAAGCGCCGGATGCCCCTGGCCGGACGCCCGCGGCGGAGGCGCCCGGCGAGGCTTCCGTCGACGAGGAGAAGGTCGAGGAGTTCAAGCGGTTCCTCGACGACGTCGACCCCGAGGACTTCGAGGGCTGACCCCCGGCCGCGGCAGCCGACGCCGGGTCGGAGCAGAATAGGCGACATGGAAGCGCACCCGCCCGCCCGAACCGAGCTGCCGACGCCCCAGTTCGTCCTTTCGCCCGACGGCAAGCGCATCGCGACGTACGCCTGGGGCGACGACGGGGCGCCCACCGTGCTCTGCGTGCACGGCTTCGCCTCGAGCTGCAAGGATAACTGGGTCGACACCGGCTGGGTCGCCGCCCTGCTGAACGCGGGCTTCCGGGTGCTCGGGGTCGACCAGCGCGGGCACGGTGCGAGCGACGTGCCGCACGAGGCATCCGCGTACAGCATGTCGGCGTTCGTCGCCGACCTCGTGACGGTGCTCGACACGTACCTCGTCGACGAGGTGCGCTACCTGGGCTACTCCCTCGGGGCCCGCGTCGGCTGGCAGCTCGCCGTGCAGGCGCCCGAGCACGTCTCGCGGGCCGTGCTCGGCGGCATCCCCGACGGCCGGCCGCTGGGCCGGCTGCGCATCGAGCAGGCGCGCGCCGACGCCGAGGACGGCGCCCCGGTCGAGGACCAGGTCACCCGCAACTACGTGACGCTCGCCGAGCGGGTGCGCGGCAACGACCTGCGCGGGCTCATCGCGCTCGCCGAGGGCATGCGGCTGGGCGACGCCGACCCCGATCCCGCGAACCCGCCGCGGCAGCCGGTGCTGTTCGCGACGGGCAGCGAGGACGCGATCCTCGAGCGGTCGAAGAGGCTCGCCGCGGCGACGCCCGGCTCCGAGTTCCTCGAGGTGCCGGGGAGGCACCACTTCAACGCACCCGGGTCGCGGGTGTTCCGGCACGACGGGGTCGCATTCCTCGCCGCCGGCTGAGGGACATCGCGATGTCGTCGGCACCCGATAGGGTCTGCTGAGCCGCGTACCCTTGAGTGAGGCGTGCGGTGCGACGAGGAGCAGGGCGATGGACGAGACGAAGACGGCGGGCGAGACGCGCATCCAGGCGGGCCGTGAGGCGACCGCCGAGGCGGGCGCCGGCGGGCACGTGCACTCGCCCACCGAGTGCCCCGA
>JBDIAF010000214.1:0-3982 GCA_039812245.1 Agromyces sp.
CGGGGCGCACGACGAGTGCGCCGAGGCCGGCCGCGGCTGCGCCGAGCGTCAGACCGCCGGCGACGTCCGACAGCCAGTGGGCGCCGACGTGCAGTCGCGAGTAGCCGACGCCGAGGGCGAGGGGCGCGAGCGCGACGCCCAGCCGGGGCCGCTCGATCCCGGCGCCGAGCGCGAAGGCGGCGGCGCTCGCCGAGTGGCCCGACGGGAAGGCCGGGGTGGTGGGATGCCGCCGAAGCCGGCGCCCGATCGGCACGTCGTCGAGCAGCGGCCGCTCGCCGCCGAAGACGCGCTTGGCGACGAGGTTCGCGACGATGCTCGCCACGAGCAGCGAGGCGAGGCCGCGCGCCGCCGGCCGGCCCCGCCCGGTGAGGGCGAGCACGCCGCCGAGGGTCCACCACAGCACGCCCCGGTCGGCCGACCGCGACACGAGCCACCACAGCCGATCCGCCGAGGGATGCGTCGTGCGTCCGTTGATCGCCCGAGCCGCGCGGCGGTCGAGCCGACGCACCCAGCGCGGCAGCAGCCGCAACCGCCTGAGCCCCATGCGCAATCGCGACACCATGTCGGCAGCGTAGGTGCACCGCGCCGCCCGGGTCAGCAGGGTTGCGCGCGACCCGCGTGCTGCAGTACGCCGTCATTGTGACGTGACGAAATATGACCGCAACCCGAATCCGGGTACGGTCGCAGGGTGACCAGCTCCGCCTTCCCAACCGAGCCCACGCCCAGTCGGATCACGAGCCCCGTGCAGACGCCGGATCCGCTCGGCGAGCCCGCGCGCGACGCCGTGCGCGGGCAGATCGATCGCGAGTTGCGATCGGAGGTGAGACTGCTCGGCGGACTGCTCGGCACCGTGCTCGCCGAGGCCGGCGGCGACGAGCTGCTCGGCGACGTCGAGCGCCTGCGTGCGCTCGCCATCGGCGCCTACGAGGGCGGCGGGGCCTCGCTCGAGGACGCCGAGGCCCTCGTCGCCTCGTTCAGCCCCGAGCGGGCCGAGCAGGTCGCCCGCGCCTTCACGGTCTACTTCCACCTCGCGAACCTCGCCGAGGAGCATCATCGGGTGCGCGTGCTGCGCGCCCGCGAGCACGGCGCGGACGAGGCGCCGGCCGAGTCGCTGACGGCGGCCTACGACGCGCTCGTCGCCGAGGTCGGGCCGGATGCCGCGGCGGAGCGCCTGCAGAAGCTGCGCTTCCATCCCGTCCTCACCGCCCACCCGACCGAGGCCCGACGCCGCGCGGTCGCCTCGGCGATCCGCCGGGTCGGCCGGCTCCTCGCGGAGCGCGAGGAGCTCGTGCGCCTCGCGCCGTCGGCCTCGACGCTCGAGCTCGATCGCCGGCTCACCGAGCAGATCGACATCCTGTGGCGCACCTCGCCCATCCGCACCACCCGCCCGACCCCGCTCGACGAGGTGCGCACGGCGATGAACGTCTTCGACCAGACCCTGTTCGAGGTCGTGCCGAAGGTGTACCGGCTGCTCGACGACGTGCTGCAGCCCGAGGCGGCCGGTCGAGCGCCGGCGAAGGCGCCGGCGTTCGTTCGCTTCGGCACCTGGATCGCCGGCGACCGCGACGGCAACCCCTTCGTCACCGCCGAGACCACGGCGGAGGCGGCCGCGATCGCCGCCGAGCACGTGCTGCTCGGCCTCGAGCGGGCGACCAGCCGCATCGGCCGCAGCCTGACCCTCGCCGAGGCCGGCACCCCCGCAGACCCCGAGCTCGCCGAGCTGTGGGCCGCGCAGCAGCGACTGGCTCCGCACGTCACCTCGCAGATCGGCACCCGTGCGCCCGACGAGCCGCACCGCCGGGTGCTCCTCGTCATCGCGGCGCGCATCGCCGCGACCCGCACGGGCGAGCGCGAGCTCGCCTACGCCTCGCCCGACGAGCTGCTCGCCGAGCTGCGGCTCGTGCAGGCCTCGCTCGCCAGGGCCGGCGCCCACCGCAGCGCGAACGGCGAGCTGCAGGGGCTGATCTGGCAGCTCGAGACCTACGGCTTCCACCTCGCCGAGCTCGAGGTGCGACAGCACTCGCAGGTGCACCGGACGGTGCTCGAGGAGCTCGGGGCCGAGGCATCCGACTCGCCGGACGAGGCGTCGCCCGGTCGCAGCGCGCTCGCGACCGAGGTGCTCGCGGTGTTCCGCACGATCGCGGAGCTGCAGGCGCGCTACGGAGTCCGCGCCGCACGACGCTACATCGTCTCGTTCACCCAGTCCTCCGACGACCTCGCGAACGTCTACCGCCTCGCCGAGGCCGCACTCGGCGACGAGGCGCCCGTGCTCGACGTCATCCCGCTGTTCGAGACCTTCGCCGACCTCGAGGCCTCCACCGACATCCTCGACGGCATGCTCGAGCTGCCGCAGGTGCAGGCGCGCCTCGCGGCGACGGGCCGCAAGGTCGAGGTCATGCTCGGCTACTCCGACTCCTCGAAGGACGTCGGCCCCGTCGCCGCCACCCTCGCCCTCGACGCCGCGCAGGCCCGGATCGCCGCGTGGGCCGAGCGCAACGACATCGAGCTGACCCTCTTCCACGGCCGCGGCGGCGCCCTCGGGCGGGGCGGCGGCCGCACCAACGAAGCCGTGCTCGCCCAGCCGCCGGGCTCGGTCGACGGCAGGTTCAAGGTGACCGAGCAGGGCGAGGTCATCTTCGCCCGCTACGGCGACGCGGCGATCGCGGCGCGGCACCTCGAGCAGATGGCCGCGGCGACGCTGCTCGCCTCGGCGCCCTCGAACGAGCGGCGCAACCGCGAGGCATCCGAGCGCTTCGCCCCGCTGGCCGCCCGCCTCGACGAGGTGTCGCGCGAGCGCTTCTTCGCACTCGTGAAGGCCGAGGGCTTCGCGCCCTGGTTCGCGAAGGTCACCCCCATGGAGGAGGTGGGGCTGCTCGCCCTCGGCTCGCGCCCCGCCCGCCGCGGACTCTCGGTCGAGTCGCTCGAGGACCTGCGGGCGATCCCGTGGGTGTTCGCGTGGACGCAGGCCCGCATCAACCTGACCGGCTGGTTCGGGCTCGGCACCGCGCTCGCCGCGGTCGAGGACGACGAGCTGCTGCGCGAGGCGTACGCCCACTGGCCGCTGTTCCGCTCGATGATCGACAACGTCGAGATGTCGCTCGCGAAGACCGACGAGCGCCTCGCCCAGCGCTACCTCGCGCTCGGCGACCGCGACGACCTCGCCGCGCTCGTGCTCGACGAGATGGCCCTCACCCGCGCCCAGGTGCTGCGGGCGAGCGGCCACGCCGGGCTGCTCGACGAGCAGCCCGTGCTGCAGCGCGCCGTGCACCTGCGCAGCCCCTACGTCGACGCGCTGTCGCTGCTGCAGCTGCGCGCGCTTCGTGCGGTGCGGGCCGAGCAGGCCGAGGCCGACCGCTCGCCCGCCGAGCACGACCTGCGGCTGCTGCTGCTCGCCGTGAACGGCATCGCCGCCGGCCTGCAGAACACCGGCTGAGCCCTCGCCCGGCCTGCGTGCCGAACACCTCGGCTCGTGCGCCACTTCGCGCGGCCCTGCGCCACTTCGGGCGGCGCGCAGGCCGAGGAAGTGGCGCAGAACGCGCAGCGGCGGCACCGTACGGGCCGCAGGGGGCGGCCGCGCGCTCAGAGGATGCCGAGCTCCATCGCGCGGGTCACGGCGCGGGTGCGGTCGCCCACGTCGAGCTTCTCGAACACATGGGTGAGGTGCGTCTTCACGGTCGCCTCGCCGATGACGAGGCTGCGGGCGATCTCGGGGTTCGACTGCCCGGCCGCGACCAGGCGCAGCACCTCGAGCTCTCGGGCCGAGAGCGCCGCGGGCGCGCGTCCGGCGGCGCCCGAAGCCGAGCCGCCGGACGCGTCCTCCCGCATCCGGCGCACGAGCTGCGCGGCGACCGAGGGGGCGAGGACGGTCTCGCCGGCGACGACGGCGCGGATGCCGGCGAGGATCTCCTCCTGCGGGGCGGCCTTCAGCAGGTAGCCGGAGGCGCCGGCCTCGATCGCCTCGACGATGTGCTCGTCGGTGTCG
>JBDIAF010000215.1:0-3972 GCA_039812245.1 Agromyces sp.
CGGCGACCGCCAGCGCGATGAGCACGAGCACGACGTCGTGCCAGTCGAGGGTCGAGGGCCGCGCCCAGCTGCGGCGAGCATCGGCGCCGAAGCCGCGCGCCTCCATGGCGGTGGCGAGCTTGCTGCCCCGCCGGATCGCGAGCACGAGCAGGGCGAACGCCATCGTCGCGAAGCGACGGAGTGCGCCGTGGTCGCCGATGCCGCGGGCGCGACGGGAGAGTGCCATCGCCCGCCAGTCGTCGAGGAAGAGGCCGACGAGCCGGGCCCCGGCGAGCGCCCCGAGCACGAAGCGACTGGGCAGCCGCCACAGCTGGGCGAGCCCGTCGGCGAGCTCGGTCGGGTCGACGTCGATGAACAGCAGCACGGCCGGAAGGCCGATCGCGACGACGCGCACCGTCACCGCGATCGCGAGCGCGATCGAGCCGTCGGTGACGCGCGCGAGCCAGAAGCTCCAGTACTCGGTGCCCGAGGGCTCGCCGTACAGCAGCATCGAGACGCCGGCGAGCGGCGCCGCGACGAGCACCGGCCACGTCCGTCGCAGCATGGTCGTCGGCGAGATGCCGGCCGCGAGGAACAGCACGAGCTGGAGGACCAGGGCGATCGCCGCGCTCACCCAGTCGACCGTGAACAGCAGCGGCGTGGTCACGAGGATCGCCGCCGCGAGCTTCGTGACGGGATTGACGCGCGGCAGGAACCGGGTCGCTCCCTCGCGCACGCGCGCGGGGTCGTGCACCTGCTCGGCCTCGGCGACCGTCGTCGCGGTGCTCATGCCGCCGCCCCCTTCCGACGCCCGGTCCGGCCGGGGGCATGTGCGAGCTCGACGGACCGATCGCCGAGCGCGTCGCGGTACGCGGCGTCGTGCGTGACGGAGAGCAGCGACACCCCGTCGTCGACGAGCTCGCGCAGCAGCTGCACCAGCTCGAGCCAGGTGAGCCGATCCTGCCCGAAGGTCGGCTCGTCGAGGATGACGACCCGGGGACGGGCGACGAGGGCCGACGCGACCGTGAGCCTGCGCTGCTCGCCCCCCGAGAGGGTGAAGGGGTTCGCCGCGGCGAGACGGTCGAGTCGGAGCCGCTGCATCACCTCGTCGATCCGCGGGTCGTTCCCGCGACCGAGCGCGCGCGCCGCGACGGCGATCTCGTCGCGCACGGTGCGCGCGACGAACTGGTGCTCGGGCTCCTGGAAGACGGTGCCGATGCGGCTCAGCAACTGCTTGGACCGCCAGCGGATCGGCTCGTCGGGCGCGCCGGCCGCCAACGCTGCGGATGCCTCGACCCGCCCGCCGAGCGGAGGCAGCAGGCCGCCCATGGTGAGCGCGAGCGTCGACTTGCCGGCTCCGTTGGGGCCGGTGAGCACCGTCGAGGTCGCCGGCGGCAGCTCGAGGTCGATGCCGCCGCGCAGCACCTCGCGGCCTCGGCCGATCACGAGCGAGCGGGCCGCGAGCAGTGGTTCGGCCCGGGGCAGCCGGGCGGGCGCGAGCCCGTCCGGGTCGTCGATGCCGGGCGAGGCATCCGACCGGTCGTGGGCGCGCGCGATGCCGGTGCCGACTCCCGGCACCCAGACGCCGGCCTCGAGCAGCGCTTCGCGCGCGGTGCGCAGCACCTCGGCCGGCGGCCCGTCGGCGATCACCCGTCCGTCGCGACCCAGCACCACCATGCGGTGCACGAGCTCGTGCCACACGTCGATGCGGTGCTCGACGACGACGAGGGTCGCCCCGGTGCGGTCGAGCACGCGGGCGACCGCGGCCCGCACCTCTTCGACGCCCTCCGGGTCGAGGTTCGCCGTCGGCTCGTCGAGCAGCAGCAGCCCGGGTCGCATGGCGAGGGCGCCGGCGAGGGCCAGCCGCTGCTTCTGGCCGCCCGAGAGCCGGCTCGTCGGGTGGTCGAGCGGCAGGCCGAGACCCACGGCGTCGAGCGCCTCGCGCACCCGCGACCAGATCTCGTCGCGGGGCACGCCGAGGTTCTCGCAGCCGAAGGCGACGTCGTCGCCCACTCGGGCGAGGATCACCTGCGAGTCGGGGTCCTGCAGAACCAGCCCCGCGCGACCGCGATGCGCCTCCGGCGCGCCGCCGTCGATCGTGAGCTCGCCCTGCGACTCGCCCTCCTCCGCGCCGCCGTTCACGCCCGCGAGCGCATGCAGCAGCGTCGACTTGCCGCCGCCCGACGGGCCGACGAGCAGCACGCGCTCGCCCGGCGCGATGTCGAGGTCGAGCGACTCGACCGCCCAACGGCGGCGACCGGCGTGGCGCCAGCCCCACCCGCGGGCCCTTACGCCGGCGGGTGCGTTGCGCATCGTCATCGTCAGACCCGCTGGGTGACGTCCTGCCCGGCGGCGAAGCGGTTCAGCGCCCCCGTCGCCGCGAGCGCACGCACCACGAGCCAGCCCACGAGGCCGGCGAGCAGTGCCCCCGAGACGAGCAGGGTGCCGAGGTAGAGCCCGAGGAACTCGGCCGACTTCTGCAGGTTGCCCGAGGTGAACAGCTCGAGCGTCCAGGCGCCGAGTCCTGCGGCGGCACCGGCGAGCATCGCCGGCACGAGGCCGAAGCGGCGGTAGCCGAACAGGGCGAAGACGAGCTCGGCTCCGAGCCCCTGCGCGAGCCCCGAGTAGAGCGTCTCGATGCCCCACTGGTTGCCGATGAGTGCCGAGACGATCGCGGCGAGCAGCTCGACGAAGAGCGCCGCGCCGGGCTTTCGGATGATGAGCCCACCGAGGACGCCGCCGATCAGCCAGATGCCCACGGCGATGCCGCCGAGGCCCGGGGTGAGCGCGTCGGCGGCGGTGAACCAGGCGTAGCCGAGGTTGTTCCAGATGAGGAACAGGAGTCCGGTCGCGACGCCGATCACTGCGGCCACGACGATGTCGACGACGCGCCAGCGGAGGTCGCGGACGCGGGGCGCCCGGGCGGCGGAGGTCTCGGAGGTTGCGGTTGCGTGCACTGTCGTGCCCTTTCTTCACGTGGAAAGCGGCACGGGATAGAGACTCGATCTCCCTGCGCTGGCATGACCCAGATCAGGTTCGACGGTCGAAGGTTGGAGAACCTTCCTCTCAGCCCGGCTCACCGGACTCCCGTGTTCGTGGACGAGTATACGCCGACGGCGGTCGACTCGCGTCGCCCGCCGTCACGATCGGATGCCCCGGGCCGCACGGCCGGCGCCGGGGCCCGGTTCAGCGCTTGAGTGCGCGGATCACGACCTTGAGCGCCCAGCCGGTGACCAGCACGAAGGGCGTCGCCGCGAGCAGCAGGCCGATGAGGTTCGGTTCGAACCGCACCTCGCCGCCGGATCGTCCGACGTATGCGCCGAGGGGAATGGATGCCCCGCCGCCACCGCCACCGGAGGCCTTGTCACCGCTGCTGTCGTTGCCGGAGCCGCCGCCGAAGCCGTACCAGCCGAGGGCCACGGGGATCACCGTGGTGCCGTCGACGTCGACGGCGTCGCCGTACGCGGTCTTGACGCCGACGCCGGCGACGTTCTCTGCGAGGTCGAGCACGAATTCAGCCATGCCGCCAACGCTACCCCCGGCGCGTGCGCGACTCCAGTGCCGGAGCGCGCGATCAGTGCTCGATCGCGTGGCCGCCGTCGTCGAGGGGCTGCCTGAAGCGTGCACCCGCCGCCGAGCGGTCCGCCGCCCGACCGACGAGCGCGGCCGGCTTCACGGCTCCCCTGCCGAACTTCGCCGCCACCTCGTCGATGGTGCGCTCGGCGTCGCGCCACTCCTCGTCGGGATCCCAGAGGGCGGCGCCGGCATCCGAAGGGCGCAGTTGCTCGGCCCGCACGCCGATGAGGCGCACCCGCTCGCCGCGGCCGACGAGTTCGCCGAGCGCGGCGGCCGCCTCTTCGTAGATGCGCCGCGCGACGTCGGTCGGCTCCGCGAGCGTGCGCGAGCGGGTCACCGTGCGGAAGTCCTCGTAGCGGAGCTTCAGCACGACGGTGCGGCCCACCATGCCGGCGCGACGCAGGCGCACCGCGACAT
>JBDIAF010000216.1:0-3958 GCA_039812245.1 Agromyces sp.
CCGGGGCGGCCGCGGCGGGCGCCGGAGCGGCCTCGCGCACCTCGTTGGCGCGGGCCTCGGCCGCGGCGAGGCGCTGGCGCAGCTCGTCGTTCTCCTGGTTCAGTCGTCGCAGCTCGACGACGACCTCGTCGAGGAAGTCGTCGACCTCGTCCTGGTCGTACCCCTCGCGGAACTTCGTCGCCTGGAAGCGCTTGTTGACCACATCTTCCGGAGTTAGCGCCATGGCTGCCCACCCTCAAATCTGTCGAACTATCGGATCACGTTCAGGTTACGGTACCACCCGGCTCCGGGCGACCGCAGGGCCGACCGTCTCGCCGCGCAATGCTCGCAGCAGATCGTCAGGCTGCGAGCCGCGGCCCGCTCACGCCGCGAGCGCGGTCAGCTGGGAGAGCCACGACACGACGGTCATGGCCACGATGACGAGCAGCATCGCGAGGCTCCACGCGAGGTCGAGCGCCACCGGGCCGAGGCGGAGCGGAGGCACCAGCCGCCGGAAGAACCGGATGGGCGGATCGGTGACGGTGTACACGGCCTCGACGAGCACGAGCCACCCGCCCCGCGGCCGCCAGGAGCGGTTGAAGGTGCGGATGAGGTCGAGCACGAATCGGCCCCACATCACGAAGAAGTAGACGAGCAGGAGCGTCGAGAGGATGCTCCAGACGATCGAGAGTGCGCCCACCTCGCGTTATGCGCGGCTGAAGAACGAGGCGTCGACCTCGCCCTCGCCCTCTGACTCGCCGGTCTCGCCCGAGACGACGACGTGCGCAGGCGAGAGCAGGAAGACCTTGCTCGTCACGCGCTCGATCTTGCCGTAGAGGCCCTGCGAGAGGCCGCTGACGAAGTCGATCAGGCGCCGTGCGTCGTTGTCGCTCATCTGCGAGAGGTTGATGATGACCGGCAACCCCTCCCGGAACGACTCGGCGATCATCTGCGCGTCGCGGTACTGGCGCGGATGCACCGTGAGGATCTCGTTCATCTCAACCTGGGGGCTCGAGGGCACGGGGGTGTTCTTGCGCAGCGGGGTCACCGCCGCCTGCTTGGGCGCCGGCGCGGGGGCCGCGTGCACGGGGGCCTGGGCGACCGGTGCGGGGGCTGCGGCCTGCGGCTGAGCCTCGGGCTCGAGCTCTTCGTCGGCGAGGCCGAGGTAGACCATGGTCTTCTTGAGCGGGTTCGACATCGCTGCCCTCCGTGGAGTGAATCTCGTCTCTTCGAGGCTAACCGCGCTCCGGGCGATTCCCCGTGA
Source organism: Agromyces sp. (assembly GCA_039812245.1). Lineage (GTDB taxonomy): Bacteria > Actinomycetota > Actinomycetes > Actinomycetales > Microbacteriaceae > Agromyces. Next base: position 1,244 of record JBDIAF010000216.1, read on the forward strand.
TTGCGGTGCCGATGCGAAGGTGTGTCGCACCCTCCAAGATCGCCTCGCGAAAATCGTGCGACATCCCCATCGACAGAGCGGATGCCTCGGGCGCGAGCCGTCGCACGCGCTCGGAGTACTCCCGCACCCGGGCGAACGCGGGCCTCGCCTGCTCGTCGAGCGGCGCCACCGCCATGAGCCCGCGAAGGCGCAGACCGGGCGTCGCGAGCACCCGCTCGACGAAGGGCTCGAGCTCGTCGGGCGAGACTCCCCCGCGACCGGGGTCGTCGGTCAGGTTGACCTGCACGAAGCAGTCGATCTCGGTCTCGTCCGAGCGCAGGGCGTCGAGCAGCGCCTGCCGGTCGATCGAGTGGATCGAGGAGGCGTAGGCGCGCACCTGGCGCGCCTTCTTGCTCTGCAACTGTCCGATGAAGTGCCAGGCCAGGTCGAGGTCGGCGAGCTCCGCCGCCTTCGCCTGCGCCTCCTGGTGGCGGTTCTCGCCGACGTCGCGGACGCCGAGCCCGGCGAGCTCGCGCACGAGCGCCGCCGGGTGGAACTTCGTCACGACGATCGTCGTGATCTCGTCGGGCGAGCGGCCCGCCTCCGCCGCGGCGTCGGCGACGCGACCGCGCACCGCGGCGAGCCGCTCGGCGAGCCCGGTCACTTCAGGAAGTCGGGGATGTCGAGGTCGTCGCCGTCGTCGTCGAACGCCGGGTCGGAGACGATCTGGTCTGCCGTGGCGGTCTCGGGCGCACCCCAGCTGGCGGTCTCGACGAGCTCGTCGATGTCGATCTCGGCGATGGCCTCGACGGCGTCGCCGCCGAGGGCACCCGCCCCTGCGCCCATCGCGGCCCCGACCGCCGCGGGGATCGCCGCGGACTGCCGCGCCTCCACCGACTGCTTCGCCTGCGGCTCGCCGCCGTCGAAGCCCGCCGCGATGACGGTGACGCGCACCTCGTCGCCGAGCGTGTCGTCGATGACCGCGCCGAAGATGATGTTCGCCTCGGGGTGCACGGCCTCCTGCACGAGCCTCGCGGCGTCGTTGATCTCGAAGATGCCGAGGTTCGAACCGCCCTGGATCGAGAGCAGCACGCCGTGCGCACCGTCGATCGACGCCTCGAGCAGCGGACTCGCGACGGCGAGCTCGGCCGCCTTGATCGCCCGGTCGGCGCCCCTCGACGAGCCGATGCCCATGAGCGCCGAGCCGGCGCCCTGCATGACGCTCTTCACGTCGGCGAAGTCGAGGTTGATGAGGCCGGGGGTGGTGATGAGGTCGGTGATGCCCTGCACACCGGCGAGCAGCACCTGGTCGGCGGTCGAGAACGCCTCGAGCATCGAGATGCCGCGGTCGCTGATCTCGAGCAGGCGGTCGTTCGGCACGACGATGAGGGTGTCGACCTCTTCCTTCAGGCGCGCGACGCCCTGCTCGGCCTGGGTCTGACGACGCTTGCCCTCGAAGCTGAAGGGCTTCGTGACGACGCCGATGGTCAGCGCGCCGATCGACTTGGCGATCCGGGCCACGACGGGGGCGCCGCCGGTGCCGGTGCCGCCGCCCTCGCCCGCGGTCACGAAGACCATGTCGGCGCCGGCCAGCGCCTCCTCGATCTCCTCGGCGTGGTCTTCGGCGGCACGACGGCCCACCTCGGGGTCGGCGCCGGCGCCGAGTCCCCTGGTGAGGTCGCGGCCGACGTCGAGCTTGACGTCGGCGTCACTCAGCAGCAGTGCCTGGGCATCGGTGTTGATCGCGATGAACTCGACGCCGCGCAGGCCGAGCTCGATCATCCGGTTCACGGCGTTGACGCCGCCACCGCCGATGCCGACCACCTTGATGACGGCGAGGTAGTTCTGGTTTGTCGACATGACCGGCCTTCCGTGCGAAACCTTGAACCTCTAGTCGAAGGTTAATGTTTTGCTGAGTATGCAATTCCTGAGTCGAAGGTAGGTCGCGATCGCCCCAGCGCGTCGATGACGCGCCGCGTGTCGCGAACCGCGCGGCGGATTCGCCGCCGATCCGCCCGACGCTCAGAAGGTGACCGCGTTGCCCGTCGACGAGACGTCGTATCCCGAGACCGTGTCGGGCGGCGCCGCCTGCATGAGCCGTGCGAGCACGGCCGCCTTCTCGGCCGAGTCCTCGGCACTGCCCCACACCACCGTCGCGCCGCCCGCGAGCTGGAGTCGCACGTCGTCCTTCGTCTCGGCGGTCACGTGCACGAGCTGACCGCGCACCTCGGGCGGCAGCGCCCGCACCACGCCCGCCGCGGCACGGAACCCGGCACTCGAGGTACCGGCGGTCTCGATGATCGGCTGACCCTCGGGGAGCTCGGCCGGCCGGTCGATGACCACGCCGGCGCCGTCCACGAGCTCGAGCCCCGACTCGGTCTGCACGACGCCGACCGGCGTGCGCTCGACGACGCGCACGATCAGGGTGCCCGGCGGCACCAGCTCGGTGCTGTACGTCTCGATCAGCGGGAAGGCGCGAAGCGCCTCCTGCACCTCGCCGGAGGAGATGAGCGGCAGGGGCGTGCCGATCTCGTCGGAGAAGGCGGCGATCAGCTGCTCGGGCGGGATCCGCGACGCGCCCTCGACCCGCACCTCGCGCAGGGCCATGAGCGGCGAGTACGCCGCACCGAGCACCGCCGCCGCGACGAGCACGACGGCGCCGGTTCCCGCGATCCACGCGAGCCTGCGGCGCCGCGAGCGCACCGTGAAGCGACGCACCTCCTGACGTTCGTATCG
>JBDIAF010000217.1:0-3946 GCA_039812245.1 Agromyces sp.
GGGCGGCTGCGCACGCCGCCTGAGCGGGCCGTGCGGCGCGTGCGTCGCGTGCGTCGCTGCTCGGGGGAGGGGACGATGCCCGCGCCCGCGCGCCGCCGGTCAAGCGCCGAGCGGGCCCGTTCCGACGTGTACGGCCACCTCGACCGGCTCGCCGAGCTCGAGCCCCTCGGCCGTGCGCACCCACGTCTTGATCGGCACGATGTAGCCCCCGTCCTTCGGCCACAGCGAGGTCGTCCATTCGCTCCCGCCGATGCGGACGGTGGCCGGGATCATGCCCCAGCCGTAGCTCACCATCGGCGCGAGCTCGGCGATCGCCTCCGCGGCGCCCGGCGGCACCGTGACGAAGTGCCAGGGCGCCGGGCCGCGCCAGTACCAGAGCTCGTCGCTGAAACGGAAGTCCACGGGGGCGAGCCTACGCGCGTCGTTCCCGCGTTCCGGGGTTGGCCGGTGCCGTACCGATAGCATGTGGCCGGGCACCGGTGCCCGGCCTTGGGGGAGGACCATGGACACGACCGTCTCAGCACCGACATCGCTCGACGTGCGCGAGCGGATCGCGCGGTTCTGGTTCGGCGGCATCGCCGTCGTCGTCGCGATCGCGCTGATCATCCAGCTGGTGCTGCTCTTCACGGGCGGTCAGGACGCGAACTCGGGTGCGAACGCCACCGGCCCGATCGGGACCCGGCTCATCAGGCTGTTCAGCTTCTTCACGATCCAGAGCAACCTGTTCGTGCTCTTCACCTCGATCGCGCTCGTGCAGAACCTGCATCGCGACGGCCGCCTGTGGCGCGTGCTGCGCTTCGACGCGCTGCTCGGCATCGTCATCACCGGCCTCGTCTACGAGACGATCCTCGCGCCGCTCGTGCACCTCCAGGGCTGGGCGTTCGTCGCGACGATCGGCTTCCACTACATCGCCCCGTGGGCGACGCTCGTCGGCTGGCTCATCTTCGGCCCGCGGCCCCGCGCGACCTGGGCGACGACGGCGTGGGCATTCGTGTGGCCCCTCGCGTGGCTCGTGTACACCTTCGTGCACGGGGCGATCACTGGCTGGTACCCGTACCCCTTCCTCGACGTCGACACCATCGGCTTCGAGGCCTCGGTGCGCAACTCGGCCGTCGTGCTCGCGGTCGGCGTCGTCATCGCGGTCATCCTCACCCTGCTCGACCATCACCTGCCCTCGCTCGTGCGCGATCGCCGCCCGACGGACGACTGAGGCCCGCCGGCGACTGCGCGCCGCGCTGAGCGCGCATCGCTACGCTGACGCCATGCACCTCGACGAACTCGTCTCCTTCGTGCGCGCCCGGGGCGCCGGCGTCGTCTCGACCATCGGCCCGAGCGGTGCGCCCCAGGCGGCGTACCTCAGCATCGCGGCGACCGACCGGGGCGAGCTCGTGTTCGACGCGAAGCCCGACTCGCGCAAGGTCGCGAACCTGCGTCGCGACGGGCGCGTCGCCGTGGTCGTCGGCGGCTCCGACGGGACGACCCTGCAGGCCGAGGGCGTGGCCGACCTCCCCTCGGGCGAGGCGCTCGAGCGGTGCACGCGCGCCTACCTCGAGGCCTTCCCCGAGTTCGGCGGCTCGATCGAGTCGGGCGCCGTCGTCGTGGTCCGCGTCGCGCTCGACTGGGCCAGGCACGGCGACTTCCGCGGCGACCCGCCGACCGTGCGCGAGGTCGAGCCGGGGGAGCTGCGGGCCGCGGCGCCGACCGCGCAGCTCGCGCCGACCCCGCCCGCGGCGCGCGTGCGGCAGCTGCGGCTCGTGGCATCCGTGCCCGAGGGCGAGGACTTCGAGGCGACCCTCGCGTTCTACCGCGACGTGCTCGGCATGCCGGTGCAGGAGGCGTACGAGGCCGAGGGCGACGCGCGGGTCGTGATCCTCGACGCGGGGCGCGCCACCCTCGAACTCTCGAACGCGGCGCAGGTGCGCTTCATCGACCGGGTCGAGGCCGAGGGGCGGCCGAGCGCGCCGATCCGCGTCGCGCTCGAGGTCGACGACGCGGATGCCTCGACGGCCGCGGCCGTCGAGGGCGGCGCCGCGCTCGTGGCCGAGGTGCGCGAGACGCCGTGGCGGTCGCGCAACTCGCGGCTCGAGGGCCCTGCGGGCCTGCAGCTCACGCTCTTCCAGGAGCTCGGGACGGAAGGCTGACCCGTCAGCCCGCGACGGCCAGGCGGATCTCGTCCTCGACGAGGTCGGCGTTGATCGCGGCCCCCGCGGCGTTGCCCGCCGCCATCGCGAAGGGCACCGACGATCTGGGGTCGCAGACGTTGCCCGCTGCCCAGACCCCGGGAACGCTCGTGCGTCCGAACTGATCGACCACGACGAACTCGCCGCCCATGGGGTGCCTCGCGCGTTCGGCCCCCAGCGCCCGCAGGAGCTCGTCGGCCGGCGCGGGCACGGGCGCGACGACGAGGGCGTCGAAGGCCTCGGAGGCGCCGTCGGCGAAGCGCAGCCCGGCGAAGGCGCCCGCCTCGGTCGCGACGGCCGCGGCGATCTCGCGATCGTCGATGCGGATGCCTCGCGCGGCCAGTCCGGCCCGCGCGTCGTCGGCGATCGCGACCCCGCCGGTGAAGAACGCGACGTCGCTCGAGAGCTGCCGCATCAGCTGGGCCTGGTGCGGGTTGCCGGCTGCGCCCGAGAGGACGGCGATGCGGCGATCGCGCACCTCCCAGCCGTCGCAGTACGGGCAGACGAACACCCCTCGGCCCCAGAGGCGGGCGAGCCCCTCGATCGCCGGCAGCTCGTCGCGCACCCCGGTGGCGACGAGGAGCCGCTTGGCGCGCACCGGGCCGACGCCGTCGAGCTCGACGACGAAGCCGGCCTCGTCCCGCGTCGCCGTGACGGCGCGCCCGTCGACGAGGCGCACGTCCTCGTAACGGGCGAGCTCGGCGCGCCCGTCGGCGAGCAGCTCGAGCGGCGAGGTGTGATCGCGACCGAGCACGCCGTGCATGTGGCCGGCGAAGCGGTTGCGCGGTTCGCCCGCGTCGACGACGAGCACGCGCCGGCGGGAGCGGCCGAGCATGAGCGCCGCGCTGAGTCCCGCGCTCGCCCCGCCGACGATGACGACGTCCCAGAGATCCTGTTCCATATCTCGATGTTCGGCGCGGTCCGGCATCGGTGGCAAACTGGTTTGCCGAACCGGCAAACTCGGAGGGGTCATGCGCGACGACGACGATGGGGATCCGCTCGCGACGACGCTGGACGGGATCGGCCCGCGGCTGCGCGAGCTGCGTGCGCGTCGCGGGCTCACCCTGGCGGCGCTGTCGGCGGGCACCGGCATCTCGGTCAGCACGCTGTCGAGGCTCGAGTCGGGTGCGCGCCGGCCCACCCTCGAACTGCTCATGCGCATCGCTGCCGTCCATCGCGCGAGCCTCGACGACCTGGTCGGTGCGCCGCAGCTCGCCGACCCCCGCATCCGGCCCAGGCCGTTCTACCGCAACGGCACGGCGATCATCCCGCTCACCCGCGAGACCCCGGGGCTGCACGCCTACAAGATGGTGCTGCCGGGGCATCCGCCCGATGCGCCGGTGCCCCGGCGCTCGCACGAGGGGTACGACTGGGTGTACGTGCTGAGCGGCCGCGTTCGCCTCGCGCTCGGCGACGACGAGCTCGTCCTCGGGCCGGGGGAGGCCGCAGAGTTCGACACGCGCGTGCCCCACGGCACCGCGAGCGCGTCGCTCGAGCCGGCCGAGGTGCTGAACCTGCTGAGCGCCCAGGGCGAGCGGGTGCACCTGCGCACGGGCGCGGAGTGAGACGCCGGCCGCCCGGCCCCGCGACTTCGGCGTCGGCGCGGGGCCGGGGGACGACTGCCCATCGCGCGCGGCGATGCACTCGGGCATTATTGCGGCATGAGCGATCCCTACGGTCAGTCGCAGCCCGTCCAGCCCCCGGCGCAGCCGCTTCAGCCGGGCTCCGCGCCGCAGCCTCACCCTCAGGCGCAGCCGGGCTACGCG
>JBDIAF010000218.1:0-3939 GCA_039812245.1 Agromyces sp.
GCGTCGCGGAACACCTTGATGAAGCTGAACAGGTAGTCCCAGCGGCCGGCGTTCAGGCCCGAGGCGTGGTCGCGCAGCTCGTAGAGGATCTCGTCCATCTCGAACGCGGCCGGGATCGTCTCGATCAGCACGGTGGCGCGGACGGTGCCCTGCGGGATGCCCACGTAGTCCTGGGCGAAGACGAAGACGTCGTTCCAGAGGCGGGCCTCGAGGTGGCTCTCCAGCTTGGGCAGGTAGTAGTAGGGCCCGTCGCCGTTGGCGAGCAGCTGCTTCGCGGTGTGGAAGAAGTGCAGCCCGAAGTCGACGAGCGAGCCGCTCGTGCGCTCGCCGTCGACGAGCACGTGCCGCTCGGGCAGGTGCCAGCCGCGGGGGCGGGTGACGACGGTCGGGCGCTCGACGTCGGTGCGCAGCGCGTACTGCTTGCCCTGCGGTGAGGTGTAGGCGAGCGTGCCGCGCGCGGCGTCGAGCAGGTTGCGCACGCCGGCGACGACGTTGTGCCAGGTCGGGCTCGCGGCATCCTCGAGATCGGCGAGCCAGACCTTGGCACCCGAGTTGAGCGCGTTGATCGCCATCTTCGGCGGGGCGGCGGGGCCGGTGATCTCGACGCGGCGGTCGGTGAGCGCCGCCGGCGCGGGCGCGACCTGCCACTCGGACTCGCGCACCTCGCGGGTCTCGGGGAGGAAGTCGAGCCGGCCCGACTTCGACGCGGCCGCGCGGCGCACCCCGCGAGCGGCGAGCAGCTCGAGCCGGCGGCCGTCGAAGCGGTGGTGCAGCTCCTCGACGAAGGCGAGCGCCTCGGGCGAGAGGATCTCGTCGCCGCCTTCGACGTCGGTGGGGGTCGTTATCTCGATGCTCATGCGGCGGCTCCTTCGCGTACCAGCTCGGCGGGCTCGGGCGCGGCGTCGCGCCCCTCGTCTGCGCTCGTGGCGCGGTCGGCCGCATTCGCGACCGCCTCCGCGACCGCCCTCGCCACGTTGGGGTCGAAGACGCTCGGGATGATGTAGCTCGCGTTCAGCTCATCCTCTCGCACGCAGGAGGCGATCGCCTCCGCCGCGGCGACGAGCATGGGCGAGGTGATGTCGACGGCGCCCGCGTCGAGCAGGCCCCGGAAGAAGCCGGGGAACGCCAGCACGTTGTTGATCTGGTTCGGGAAGTCGCTGCGCCCGGTGGCGACGACGGCGGCGTGGCGCGCCGCCATGACGGGGTCGACCTCGGGGTCGGGGTTCGCCATCGCGAACACGATCGCGTCGTCGGCCATGCTCTCGATCTCGGCCTCGCCCAGCAGGTTGGGCGCGCTGACCCCGATGAAGACGTCGGCCCCGGCGAGCACCTCGGCGAGGGTGCCGGTGAGGCCCTCGACGTTGGTGTTCGCGGCGAGCCAGCTGCGGTGCTCGTCGGTGTACTGCTCGCCGCGGTGGATGGCCCCGTTGCGCCCGCAGGCGACGACGTGGCTCGCGCCCTCGGCGAGCAGCAGCTGGATGATCGCGTTGCCGGCGGCGCCGACGCCCGAGACGACGATGCGCACGTCGGCGAGGCGCTTGCCGACGACCCGCAGCGCGTTCATGAGCGCGGCGAGCGTGACGATCGCGGTGCCGTGCTGGTCGTCGTGGAAGACCGGGATGTCGAGCTCTTCGCGCAGGCGCCGCTCGATCTCGAAGCAGCGGGGAGCCGCGATGTCCTCGAGGTTGATGCCGCCGTAGACGGGGGCGAGCGCCTTCACCGTGCGGATGATCTCCTCGGTGTCCTGGGTGTCGAGGGCGACGGGCCAGGCGTCGACGTCGGCGAACTGCTTGAACAAAGCCGCCTTGCCCTCCATGACGGGGATCGACGCGGTGGCGCCGATGTTGCCGAGGCCGAGCACGGCCGAGCCGTCGGTGACGACCGCAATGGTGTTGCCCTTCACCGTGAGGCGGCGGGCGTCGGCGGGACGCTCGGCGATGGCGAGGCACACGCGGGCGACGCCCGGGGTGTACGCGCGGGAGAGGTCGTCGCGGTTGCGCAGCGGGGTCTTGGGGACGATCTCGAGCTTTCCGCCCTGGTGCAGGCGGAAGGTGCGGTCGGCGACCTCGTGCACGACGACGCCGTCGCGCGCCGCGAGCGCGGCGGCGACCTCGGCCGCGTGCTCGGCGCTCACGGCGTAGCAGGTGAGGTCGACCTGCACGCGGGCGCCGGTCGACTCGCTGACGTCGACCGCCGTGACGACGGCGCCGGCTTCGGCGACCGCGACGACGAGCTCGCTCGTCGCGGTGGCGCCGGCCGGAGCCTCGACGCGCAGCTGAATGGAATAGCCGGGACTGGGATTCGCCATCGGATCGTCCTTCTCGGGCGGCGGGCCGCCCTGCTCTGCTCGAACGGATGCCTCGGCGGCGCCCGACTCGAGCCCGATTGTTTTCGCATTATGGATGTTAATATCTGCTTTGCGGAAACACAAGCCTCGATATCGAGATATCTGCTCGGCGCCCGAGCCGTGCGGTATCTTGAGGAGCACTCCGAGTTTTCCGCGATGCGGATACTCCACCCCGAGATGCAGAATCAGGAGCCCCGGCATGGCCGAAGCTGAAGGCGTCAAGTCCGTCGCGCGGGTCTTCGACCTGCTCGAGCTCATCGCCGACGCCGGCGGCGACGTGACCCTCAGCGAGCTGTCGGCCATGGCCGAGCTGCCGCTGCCCACGATCCACCGCTTGCTGCGCACGCTCGTCTCGCTCGGCTACGCCCGCCAGCTCGCCAACCGCCGCTACGCCCTCGGCCCGCGCCTCGTGCGGCTGGGCGAGGTCGCGAACCGGCAGTTCGGCCAGCTCGCCCGCCCGCAGCTGAAGGAGCTCGTCGAGCGGCTCGGCGAGACCGCCAACCTCGCGACCCTCGACGGCGACCGCGTGATCTACGTCTCGCAGGCCCCCTCTCCGCACGCGATGCGCATGTTCACCGAGGTCGGTCGCCGTTCCTACCTGCACTCCACCGGCGTCGGCAAGGCCATCCTCGCCGAGCTCGACGACGAGGCCGTGCGCGACATCGTGGCCCGCACGGGCCTGCCGCCCGCCACGGAGCACTCGATCACCTCGCTCGACGCCCTCCTCGCCGACCTCGCCCTCATCCGAGAGCGCGGGTACAGCATCGACGACGGCGAACAGGAGATCGGCGTGCGCTGCTACGCCATGGCCGTGCCCGGCGCCCCGGTGCCCACCGCGATCTCGGTCTCGGGCCCGCTCGCCCGCGTCGACGAGGACTTCGCCGAGCGCGCCATCCCGGTGCTGCGCGAAGTGGTGCAGGAGATCTCGGCGCTCGCCGCCGCGTAAGCAGCGCAGTCGGTTCAGCCCGGCTCCCCGCGCAGCCCACCGCCACGGCACGCGCCGCGCCGGCGGGTCGGAGGTCGCCACCGGGTCGGAGTTCGCCACCGGATCGGAACCGCCACTGAATCGGAGATCACCACCGAATCGGATCGGATCCGCCGAGGGCCTCCGATGCTGCGGTGATCTCCGCTCGCCTGGCGGGCCACGACCGAGCGCCAGCGCCCACGCTCACGCCCACGCCCACGCGCACGCCCACGCCCACGCCCAGGCCCAGGCCCAGGCGCAGGGCAAGCCCAGGCGCACCACACCCTCTTGACGCGCACCCCGGTTCCGCCTACGCTTTCCGTAGTTCAGAACTTTACTTCCGTTATTCGGAAGTACTCGATGGAGAGGAGGGTGACGATGCAGGACCGCCACGACCACGAGGGCACCATCCCGGTCGCCCGCCCGTTCACCGCGAGCTACGCCTCGATCGAGGTCGACCCCGACATCCACATCCCCGCGCGGGCCGGCCGCCGAGGCATCCTGGGGCGCCTGCTGCAGTTCGCGGGCCGGCGCCGCCTCGCCCACTGAGCCGCCGGGATCATCGAGCGCACATCTGAATATCCGTTCTGCGAAAACCCGATTTCGGATCGCAAGAACATTCTGTCTC
>JBDIAF010000219.1:0-3926 GCA_039812245.1 Agromyces sp.
GCCCGAGGAGCCCGCACCGGCCCAGCCCGCGTCGACCGCCCCGAGTTCGCGCGGCAGCGCCCTCGCCGACACCGGCCTCGACCTCGGGCCGCTCCTCGGCATCCCGCTGCTCGCCGTCGTCGTCGGCGCGAGCATCATCGTCGCCCGCCGCCGCAAGAGCGAGCAGTAGGACCCGGATCCCTCGGGCGATCGTGCCGCCGGAGGCATCCCGCCCACCGATTCGCACGAACCCGCACCACCCACCACCAACCCACGAAGGACAGGAACGATCATGAGCATCTTCAAGCAGTTCGGCGACATGGCCCAGATGGTGAAGGCCGCCCCCGGGCTCATCGACCAGGCGAACCAGCTGCAGGCGCAGTCCGAGCAGTACCGCCAGCAGATGGACATCCAGGCCGTGCAGGCCATGTCGGCGGAGCCCCAGCCCGGCAACCTCGAGCCCATCGCCGGGGTCGACCTCGAGCGCTACGCCCGCATCTCGAAGGGCATCGCCGCCTACGACTACGACGCCGCGCAGCTGCCAGCGGTCGCCGCGACCTTCGGCGTCGACCGGGCCTCGTGGGACGCGGCCGCGGCCGGCTGGGCCGCCCGCATCCAGGCTGACCGCGGGGTCGGCCGCCGCTTCAACGAGATCTACACGGCGGTGTGACGTGGGCTTCCTGAAGGACCTCGCGACGCTCACCAGGCAGGGCTACGAGATGCAGCAGCGCATGGACGTCGGCGCCACCATGGCGCAGGCGCAGGCCTCGATGGCGCAGGCGAGCCGCATGATGGCGGCCAGCGCGCCGGCCCCGGCCGACCCCGCGCTCGAGGTGCAGCGCCTCCGCGCCACCGCGGTCGTGGTCGACGCCAGGCAGCTGCCCATGATGATCGGCATGAACTCGATCGTCGAGCTCGAACTGCACGTGCAGCTGCCCGGCGGCGTGCCGCTGCCGGTCACCCGCACCGAGCAGCTCGCGCCGCTGCACCTCGCCCGGGTCTCGCCCGGCGCGATCCTCGACGTCAGCCTCGTGCCGGGCCGCCCCGACACCGTGCGCGTCGAATGGGCCTGAGCCGCCTGAGCAGTCTGGGCCGCCTGAGCAGTCTGGGCCGCCTGAGCAGTCTGGCCGCCATCGCGGAGCCCCCGTCATCCGGCGGGGGCTCCGTCGCGCCGGGCGGCCTGAGCAATGCCGCCGGCCGGCTGAGTAATCGGGCCGGCCGATTGAGCAGCGGCTGCCCATCCGGACGCCGCCTCCCGAACGCCAAGCTCGGATCATTCCCACCGCGACGCCCCGATCGGGGCCGGCCGGAACCAGCAGACCGAACCACTCCCGGAAGCGAGAGAACGATGCGATCCACCGAACACCACGACGGCGCGGGCCGAGCGCCCGTCGCCCGATTCGCCGGGCTCGCGCTCGCCGCCGTCATCGGCGCCGCGAGCATCGCCGCCCCGCTCGCGGCGTCGGCCGACGAGGCCGCGCCCGAGGGCGCCGTCGTCGAGGCGGTCGCCGAGGCCCCGGCCGCGACGACGGCCGTCGAAGCGGATGCCTCCGCCGCACGGGCGGCAGAGGGGGAAGCGATGGAGGGGGCGAAGGCCGCCGAGTCGGCCGAGCCGACCGAGGAATCGGTGCCGGCGGAGGAGCCGGCGCCGGCCGAGGAGCCCGCGGCCGAGGCATCCGAGGCCCCTGAGTCGGATGCCGAAGGCGAGCGGGCCGGTGCCCGGCCGTCGGCCGCCGCCGTCGCCGCCGACGAGCCGGCGGACTTCGCGCCGAACCAGGCGCCCGTCGCCGCCGACGACCACTGGCAGATGCTGCAGGACACCACCCTGACGATCGGCGCGCCCGGCGTCTACGCCAACGATGCCGACCCCGACGGCGACTACTTCTTCGCCAACCAGTCGACGCAACCCGCGGTCGGCACGCTCGAGTGGACCGACGTCGTCGACGGCGAATTCGTCTACACCGCTCCGGCCGGGTTCACGGGCACGGTCACGTTCACGTACCGGCTGACCGACGACCACGGCTCCGAGGACCTCGAGAGCGAGTGGGCGACGGTCTCGATCGACGTGCTGCCGACCGGCGCCGACGCCGACCTCGTCGGCGGCGCGGGCGACGACACGTACCTGTACACGCCCGAGACGCCGCTCTACGTCGCCGCGTTCCAGGGCCTGCTCGCGAACGACGACCTCGACGACCAGGCGGTGACCGCGATCGAGTTCCCCTACGGCGTGAACAAGATCGGCAACGGCACGGTCCAGCTGCTGGGCGACGGCGGCGCCTTCCTGGCGGACGCCGGTGACGTCCCCGCGCAGACCTTCCACCTGACGTACCGCGTCTGCACCGCGAGCGGCTGCGACGAGGCCGTGCTGTGGCTCTACCCGACCGACGAGGGCGTCGAGCCCTCGGGACCCGACGCGATCCCCGAGGCGCCCGTCGCGACCGCCGACGTGTTCGGCGTCCAGCACGACACGATGCTCTCGATCAAGGCCCCGGGCCTGCTCTTCAACGACACCGACTCCGAGCCCGGCGACGTGCTCGAGGTCGTCGTCGACACCGACGGGCTCACGGGCTCGGTCGTCTGGGCTGCGAACGGCGGCTTCGTCTACACGCCGCCGGCCGGCTACACCGGCACCGACGTGTTCCACTACCGGGCGAAGGACTCGCACGGCTACCTGAGCAAGTCCGTGCCCGTCGAGCTGCAGGTCGGCGACGGCTCGGTCAACCACCGCCCCGTCGGCGTCGACGACCACTTCGTGGTGCAGTCGGGCGAGAAGCTCTACATCCCGGCACCCGGTGCGATGGCGAACGACCTCGATGCCGACGGCGATGCGCTCGAGTTCGGCTGGCTCGGCGAACACGGCGAGGGCGACTTCGACCAGTTCCAGGGCGGCTGGATGACCTTCGAGCCGCCGGCCGGATTCATCGGCTCGACGACGTGGACGTACTACCCCCGCGACGAGCACGGCCTCACCTCGCTCGAGCCCGCCACGATGACCTTCGAGGTCGTGCAGTCCGACGGCGCGGTGAACCATCAGCCGGTCTCGGTCGTCGACGCCTACCTCGTCGAGGCGGGGCAGACGCTCACCGTGCCCGCCGACGGCGTGCTCGCCAACGACTTCGACGCCGACGGCGACCAGCTCGCGGTGATGGAGAGCTACGGCGCCTACGACGGCGATGCCCACGTGTCGGTGGACGGCGCGCTGAGCTACACCGCGCCGGCCGGCTACACGGGCACCGACTGGGTCGAGTTCTCGGTCACCGACGGGGCCTCGTACACGAGCGGCCGGGCCATGGTCGTGGTGTACGAGGCGGGTGCCGAGCCCGCGTTCGGCACCGAGGACGCCTACTTCCCGGTGAAGGACGAACCGTTCACGGTCGACGCGCCCGGCGTGCTCGCGAACGACCACGTGCCGGCGGGCGCGACGGGCGAGGCGACGCCGCTGACGGCGAAGAAGACCGACCACGGCGTCGTGACGCTGCAGGCCGACGGCTCGTTCGCCTACACGCCCGACCCGGGCTTCGTCGGCAAGGACACCTTCCGCTACGAGTTCCACTCGGGCGACACCTGGGAGTACCCGATCGTGGTGCTGACCGTGCTCGAGGAGGCGCCGGTCACCGGGCAGCCGGGCGAGGGCGGGGAGCCGGGCGAGGGCGGCGAGGGCGCGGAGGGCCCCGTCGAGCCCGGGCGCCCCGCGGAGAGCGGAGACCCGGCGGCACCCGCCGCGGACTCCGCAACGACGGCCTCGAGCGATGCGGGCCGGGGGAGCCTGCTCGCCGAGACCGGCTCGGACGCAGCCGGGGCGGCCGCGGTGTCGGCGATCGCCGTGCTGCTCGGTCTGCTGGGAATGGTCGGCGCGAGGCGTCGCCGCCGCGCCCTCCGGTAGCGTCCGACCGCGGCGCCCCGGCGTCCCCGAGCGGGGGCGCCGGGGCGCCGTGGCGCCGTCGGGG
>JBDIAF010000220.1:0-3917 GCA_039812245.1 Agromyces sp.
CGTCGAGAAGCTGGGCCGCATGCTCGAGGTCGTGGTCGGCGTCGACGGCCGCCCGTTGTCGTCCTTCGGCTGCGACGGCGTCGTGCTCGCGACGCCCACCGGCTCGACCGCGTACTCGTTCTCGGCCGGCGGCCCGGTGGTGTGGCCGGCGGTGCAGGCACTGCTGATGGTGCCCATCGCGGCGCACGCGCTCTTCAACCGCCCCCTCGTCGTCGGCCCCGACTCCGTGCTCACCGTCGAGATCCTGCCCGAGGCCGGGGGGCCCGGGGTGATGTGGTGCGACGGCCGGCGCCGCACCGAGCTGCCCGGCGGTGCCGTGGTCGAGGTGCGGCGCTCGCCGCTGCCGTTGAGGCTCGCCCGCATCGACGAGGCCGTGTTCACCGATCGCCTGGTACGCAAGTTCCACCTGCCCGTCGCGGGCTGGCGGGGGGCTGCGGCAGCCCGCGGCGCTGGGCGGGGCGCATGATCGAAGAGCTGCGGATCAGCGATCTCGGCGTGATCGCCGAGGCCACCCTCGAACTCGGGCCCGGCTTCACTGCGATCACCGGCGAGACCGGTGCGGGCAAGACCATGATCGTGACCGCGCTCGGGCTGCTGATGGGGGAGCGCGCCGACTCCGGCGCAGTGCGCAGCGGCGCCGATGCGGCGCGGGTCGGAGGCCTGGTGCGCACCGACGATCCGGGCGTGGCGGAGCTGGTCGACGACGCCGGCGGCGAGGTCGACGACGGAGACCTGGTGCTCACCCGCACGGTCAGCTCGGAGGGGCGCAGCCGGGCGAGCGTAGGCGGCTCGGCGGCGCCGGTCGGCGTGCTCGGCCGACTCGCCGACCGCCTCTTCGCCGTGCACGGCCAGAGCGAGCAGCTGCGCCTGCGCAGCGCGGCGGCGCAGCGGGAGATGCTCGACCGATTCGGCGGGGCCCCGGTGCAGGCGCTGCTGAGCGACTACCGGCGAGCGCACACCGAGCGCCGGGCGCTCGCGGCCGAGCTCGCCGAACTCACCGAGGCCCGCGATGCGCGGGTGAACGAGGCCGAACGACTGCGCGCCGAGCTCGAGGAGATCTCGGCGGTCGATCCCCAGCCAGGTGAAGAGGCCGAGCTCAAGCAGAGGATCGAGCGGCTGAGCAACCTCGAGGCGCTGCGGGAGGCCACCTCGACTGCGCTGCGCTCTCTCTCGAACGACGGAGACGATCCCTACGCCTCTGACGCGGGCGCCCTGCTCGATCAGGCGGTGCGCGAGATCGAGCGGGTCGCCGACGTCGACCCCCGGCTCGCCGCGCTCGCCGAGACGCTGCGCTCCCTGAGCTTCCAGATCGCCGACGCCGCGCGCGAACTCGCGGGTTACGCGGGCGACCTCGATCAGGACGGGCCCGGCGAGCTCGCCCGCGCCAACGACCGTCTGGCCCAGCTGAACGCCCTGCTGCGCCAGTACGGCGACGACACCCCCGCCGTGATCGCTCACGCCGAGGCCGGGGTGGTGCGGCTCACCGAGCTCGACGGAGACGACGACCGCATCGAGCAGCTGGGCTCCCGGCTCGCCGAGACCGAGACGATCGAACGGCGCCTCGCCGACGAGCTCTCGGCTGCGAGACGCGCAGCCGCAGCCGCCCTCTCCGAGCAGGTGACCGCCGAGCTCAGGCAGCTCGCCCTGCCCGACTCGAGCTTCACCGCGGCCGTCGAACCGGCCGAGCTCGGCAGAGACGGCGCCGACGAGGTGCGCCTGCTGCTGCAGCCGCACCCGGGCGCCGATCCCAGGCCGCTCGCCAAGGGCGCCTCCGGCGGAGAGCTCTCGCGCGTCATGCTCGCACTCGAGGTCGTGGTCGCCGCGAGCGACCCCGTGCCCACCTTCGTCTTCGACGAGGTCGACGCCGGAGTGGGCGGTGCGGCCGCCATCGAGATCGGTCGCCGGCTCGCCCGGCTCGCCCGGACCTCGCAGGTGATCGTCGTCACCCACCTGGCGCAGGTCGCCGCCTTCGCGAACAACCACCTGCAGATCGTCAAGGACTCGGACGGCGGCTTCACCCAGTCGAGCTGCCGCCGTCTGGAGGGCGATGCCCGCCTCGCCGAGATGGCGCGCCTGCTCTCGGGCCTAAGCGATTCGCAGAGCGCCCTCGAACACGCCGCCGAGCTGCTCGCGCTGCGCGAGTCGGCCTCCGATGCTACCCTCGCCCCATGAGCAACTTTCTGCGGCGCAGGCGCCGCGCCGGGAAGGGTCCCGCCGACGGCCCGGTCAGCCCCGAAGAGCGCGCCCGCTACCTGGACGACCACCCCGACGTCGTGCACACCGACCTCAGCCAGCTCGATCACGAGACGCGCGAGATGTACCGCGACGCCCGGGACGCCGCCGAGGCCGAGGCCCAGAACGAGACCGCGCGGCAGCGGAGCGTGCGGGAATTCGTGATCCGCAGCCCCTTCCAGATCGGCTTCGTGATCACCCTGGGCGTGCTCGCGGCGCTCCTCGTCGGCGCGATGATCGGTCAGCTCAGCACCATCATCATGTACGTCGTGGGCGCGCTGTTCATCGCCCTCGCCCTCGAACCGGTCGTGCGCTGGCTGGAGCGGCGCGGCGTGAAGCGCCCGCTCGGCATCGGCATCGTGTTCGCGAGCTTCATCCTGGTCGTCGCGGGCATTCTCGCGGTCATCATCCCGATGATCGCGAATCAGATCGCCCAGCTGATCCGCACCGCGCCCACCTACTTCACCGACGTGGCGAATCAGCCCTGGTTCACGGAGCTCGAGAAGCGCTTCGGCGACTACATCGACTTCCCCGGCCTGCTCGGCATGGCGCAGGACTTCGTCGGCAAGCCCGAGAACTGGGCGCAGGTCGCGGGCGGCGTCTGGCAGGCGGGCATCGGCATCGCGAACGGCCTCACCGCGGCGCTCATCGTGCTGATCCTCAGCCTCTACTTCCTCGCCTCGCTGCAGGCGACCAAGCGGGCCTTCTACTCGATCGTGCCGCGCTCCAAGCGCGCCCAGGTGATCGACATCACCGAGCAGATCACCAAGTCGGTCGGCGGCTACGTGAACGGCATCGTGATCCTCGCCCTCATCAACTCGGTGCTCGGATTCGTCATGATGATGATCGTCGGCGTGCCGTTCGCAGGCCTGGTGGCCGTGGGCGTGTTCTTCCTCGCCCTCATCCCGCTCTTCGGCTCCGTGCTCGCCACCGTTCTGGTGGCCGGGGTCGCGCTGTTCAACTCGCCGACGGCCGCGATCATCGCCGCGGTCTACTACCTCATCTACATGCAGGTGGAGGCATATCTGCTCACGCCGCGCATCATGAACCGCGTCGTCTCGGTGCCCGGTGCGCTCGTGGTGATCGGCGCGCTCGCGGGCGGCACCCTGCTCGGCCTGCTCGGCGCGCTCATATCGATCCCGGTCACTGCCATGATCCTGATGATCATCAAGCAGGTCTGGGTGCCCAGGCAAGAGCTGCAGTAGCCGGAGGGAGATGCCGGTGACGGTGCGATCGACGGGCGGGCTGCGAACCGGGACGCGGCGAGCGGCGGTATGCCGAGAGGCGAGTGGATGATAGGATCGAAGCCCGTGGGAGCGCAGCAGAACCAGGCCGGTACGACCAAGCACATTTTCGTGACCGGGGGTGTCGTCTCCTCTCTCGGGAAGGGCCTCACCGCCGCGAGTCTCGGCAACCTGCTCACGGCGCGCGGTCTGCGCGTCGTCATGCAGAAGCTCGACCCCTACCTGAACGTCGACCCGGGGACGATGAACCCGTTCGAGCACGGCGAGGTGTTCGTCACCGACGACGGGGCCGAGACCGACCTCGACATCGGGCATTACGAGCGCTTCCTCGGCATCGACCTCTCGCAGGCAGCCAACGTCACGACCGGGCAGATCTACTCGACGGTGATCGCCAAGGAGCGCCGCGGCGACTACCTCGGCGCAACGGTGCAGGTTATCCCG
>JBDIAF010000221.1:0-3915 GCA_039812245.1 Agromyces sp.
CCTGCTGCAGCTGGCCGCGCTGGTTGCGCACCTCGGCCTCGCCCGTGCCCGAGTCGCTCGGCGCGGTGTAACTGAGCTTCTCGGCCGGCGTGGACTGCCCGCTGAGGCCCTTCGCCTCGATCGTCGCGCCGGTGCCCGCCTGCGGCGCCACCTCGACCTCGAGGTTGAACAGGAAGCCGACGGTCTCCTCGCGGATCGAGCCCATCATCTGCTGGAACATCGCGTAGCCCTCGCGCTGGTACTCGACCAGCGGGTCGCGCTGCGCCATGGCGCGCAGGCCGATGCCGTCCTTCAGGTAGTCCATCTCGTACAGGTGGTCGCGCCAGCGGCGGTCGATGACCGAGAGCACGACGCGTCGCTCGAGCTCGCGCATCGCCGGGCTGCCGAGCTGCTCCTCGCGGCGGGTGTAGGCGAGCTTCGCGTCGGAGATGATCTCGCGGCGCACGAAGTCGCGGTTGATGCGGCCCTTCTCGCCGGCTTCGGCGACGACCTCGTCGATCGTGATGCCGATCGGGTAGAGGGTCTTCAGCTCGGTCCAGAGCGCGTCGAAGTCCCACTCGTCGGGGTTGCCCTCGGCGGTGTGCTGGTCGAGCACCTCGTCGATCACGTCCTCGAGGAATCGCTGGGTGCGCTCGTGCAGGTCGTCGCCCTCGAGGATGTGGCGCCGGTCGGAGTAGATCGCCTCGCGCTGACGGTTCAGCACGTCGTCGTACTTCAGCACGTTCTTGCGGATCTCGGCATTGCGGGCCTCGACCTGCGACTGCGCCGAGCGGATGGCTCGCGTGACGACCTTCGACTCGATCGCGACGTCGTCGGGGACGCCCCGCGACATCAGGCTCTCGGCCGCGCCGGCGTTGAACAGGCGCATGAGGTCATCGGTGAGCGAGAGGTAGAAGCGGCTCTCGCCGGGGTCGCCCTGGCGGCCCGAGCGGCCGCGAAGCTGGTTGTCGATGCGGCGCGACTCATGGCGCTCGGTGCCGAGCACGTACAGGCCCCCGGCCTCGAGCACCTTCGCGCCCTCGACCTCGACCTCGGCCTTGACCTCCTCGAACACGGCGTCCCACGCGGCCTCGTACTCGTCGGGGGTGTCGACGGGCGAGAGGCCCTTCTCGTGCATCCGCTGCACCGCGATGAACTCGGCGTTGCCGCCCAGCATGATGTCGGTGCCGCGGCCGGCCATGTTCGTCGCGACGGTGACGGCGCCGTAGCGCCCGGCCTGGGCGACGATCGCCGCCTCGCGCGCGTGGTTCTTCGCGTTCAGCACCTCGTGCCGCACGCCCTTCTTGGCGAGCAGGCGCGAGAGGTACTCGCTCTTCTCGACGCTCGTGGTGCCGACGAGCACGGGCTGGCCGTTCTTGTGGCGCTCGACGATGTCCTCCACGACCTGCGCGAACTTCGCCTCCTCGTTCTTGTAGACGAGGTCGGGCTGGTCGATGCGCGCGAGCGGCTTGTTGGTCGGGATCGGCACGACGCCGAGCTTGTAGGTGGACATGAACTCGGCCGCCTCGGTCTCGGCCGTGCCGGTCATGCCCGAGAGCTTCGAGTACAGGCGGAAGTAGTTCTGCAGCGTCACGGTGGCGAGGGTCTGGTTCTCGGCCTTGACCTGCACGCCCTCCTTCGCCTCGATCGCCTGGTGGATGCCCTCGTTGTAGCGGCGGCCGACCAGGATGCGGCCGGTGTGCTCGTCGACGATGAGCACCTCGCCGTTCATGACGACGTAGTCCTTGTCCTTCTTGAACAGGGCGCGCGCCTTGATCGAGTTGTTGAGGAAGGAGATGAGCGGGGTGTTGGCCGACTCGTACAGGTTGTCGATGCCGAGATAGTCTTCGACCTTCTCGATGCCGGGCTCGAGCACGCCGACGGTGCGCTTCTTCTCGTCGACCTCGAAGTCCTCGCCCGGCACGAGCCGCTCGGCGAGTCGGGCGAACTCGGTGAACCAGCGGTTCGCCTCGCCCGAGGCCGGACCCGAGATGATGAGCGGCGTGCGCGCCTCGTCGATGAGGATCGAGTCGACCTCGTCGACGATCGCGAAGTAGTGGCCGCGCTGCACCATGTCGGACGCCTGCCAGGCCATGTTGTCCCGCAGGTAGTCGAAGCCGAACTCGTTGTTCGTGCCGTAGGTGACGTCGGCCGCGTACTGCTCGCGACGCTGCGCGGGCGTCTGCCCCGAGAGGATGCAGCCGGTCGTCATGCCGAGCGCGCGGAAGACGCGGCCCATGAGCTCGGACTGGTACGAGGCGAGGAAGTCGTTGACGGTGACGATGTGCACGCCGCGGCTCGTGAGCGCGTTGAGGTAGGCGGCCGTGGTCGCGACGAGGGTCTTGCCCTCGCCGGTCTTCATCTCGGCGATGTTGCCGAGGTGCAGGGCCGCGCCGCCCATGAGCTGAACGTCGAAGTGACGCAGGCCCAGCGTGCGCCGCGAGGCCTCGCGCACCGCGGCGAACGCCTCTGGCAGCAGGTCGTCGAGCGACTCGCCGTTGCCGTAGCGCTCGCGCAGCTCGACGGTCTCGTGCTTGAGCTCCTCGTCGCTGAGGGCCTTGAAGTCGTCTTCGAGCGCGTTGATCGCCTTCGCGTAGTTCTCGAGCCGCTTGAGGGTTCGGCCCTCGCCGACGCGCAGGACCTTTTCCAGAATCGAAGCCACGAAATGCTCTCCCGTTGTCGTCGGCCGCGCCCGTCTCGGGTGTCGGCGCGCCCGCTGCCGCCGCTGCCCCCGATTGCGCGGGCAGACGGTCATCATAGCCATGCTAGTGGGCAGCGGGCTGGGTGGCAGCCGGGTGAGCGCCGGGCGGCGGCAGAGGGCGGGGCACCCGGTCGGGCGACCGGATGCCCCGCGGAGAGCGGCTGCGCTCAGGCGACGGCCTCGCGGCCCTTCGTCACCGGGGTGTCGACCGAGGCATCCGCCTGCTCGTCGATGCCGATCACGCCGTAGTCCCAGCCCTTGCGCCGGTAGACCACGCTCGGCCTGCCGGTCTCGGAGTCGACGAAGAGGTAGAAGTCGTGGCCGACGAGCTCCATGAAGTAGAGCGCCTCGTCGACCGTCATCGGCGCCGAGGCGAACACCTTGCGCCGGATGACGACGGGCGTGTACACCTCGTCCTCCCCGACGTCCTCGTGCTCGTCGACGACCGGGATGCCTCCGGTGCGCACCTGCTCGAGCACTTCGACGCCGGCGGCCTGCACGCCGACGCCTGCGAATCCGGCATCGGCGGCCTCGCGCAGCGAGGTATGGCGATGACCGCCGCCCCGGTGGAGCTTCCGCCGATCCTTCGCGCGCCGGACGCGTTCGAGCAGCCGACCGAGCGCCACGTCGAACGCGGCGTACTTGTCGCTGCCATCGGCCTCGGCCCGCACCACGGGCCCGCGCCCGACGAGGGTGAGCTCGACCCGATCGGGCCCCGGGTTGCCGTTCTTCTCGCTGTGCCGCACGAGCTTCACGTCGAGCGCGATCGCGCGTTCGGCGAGATGCGAGACCTTCTCGGCCTTCTCGGTGACGTAGGCACGGAATCGATCGGTGACCCCCAGGTTGCGTCCGACGATGTTGAGTTCCATACGACTGCCTCCATCCCGGCGTGTCACCCGGTTCTGAAGGGTGGCTCGACCACGCCTGTGCTGCCACCGTAACCCGCTTCGGCGGCGTTGTCACGGAGTGTTCCCCGAAGATCTCCTGTGTCGTTCACCACGGCCCCCGCCGACCTCCTGAGGGGCGTCTCGGCGAGCACCGCGATGGCCGCCACCTCGGCCCCCGCGGCCTCGAGCGCGCGGCACGCCTCGGCCGTCGTCGACCCCGTCGTCAGCACGTCGTCGACGAGCAGGAAGCGTCGTCCGCGCACCGTGGCCGGCGCCTGCAGCCAACCCGCGGCGTTGCGACGCCGCGCGTCGGCGTCGAGCCCGGCCTGGTCGGCGCGTTCGCGCGTC
>JBDIAF010000222.1:0-3915 GCA_039812245.1 Agromyces sp.
CGCCTCGGCGCGGTCGCGCAGCCCGGAGACGGCGGCGCGGGCGCGCGCCTCGCCCTCGGCGGCGTCCGGCTCGACGATGTCGCCTCCGTCGACGACGCGCAGGCCCTCGAGCTCGCGCGGTGCGGCGGCGCCGCCGTCGCGGCGGTCGGGCATGAGCGTGGCGCTGTAGCGCTGCAGCGCGTCGCGCACGGCGGCGGGGGTGGCGTGCGCCCCGGTCGGCGAGAGCGAGGTGCGCCAGGCGGGAACGCCGAGCAGGGCCAGCGCGGCGCGTTCGCCCGCGGCGAGCGACTCGGGCGCCGGCCAGGAGCCGGCGCGCGGCCAGAGCGGATCGTGCGAGAGGGCCATGTCCCAACGCTAGAGCGAGCGGATGCCCCGGCGCTGCCGCCGAGGCATCCGCGATGTCTGCGATGCCAGACGCGCGCCGGTCGAGTGGGCGCGCAGCGCTGTATCGAGACCCGCCGCCGAACCCGGGCAGGTCTCGGCACGCTTCGCTACTCGACCGACGAAGCCCGCAGTGCGGCCAGCAGCTCGCGCTCCCGCTCCGCCGACAGGCCGGCGCCACGCGGACGGTCGAGGCCCTGCTCGCGCTCCCAGGCGAGCAGCTCGGCGAGCGTCTCCTCGACGGGGCGCAGCACGAGGCCCTCGGCCCGGGCGGCGGCGTTCGAGCGGTCCTGGAAGGCCCGCCAGTCCGGATCGATGATCCAGAGCGGCAACGAGCCCTCGCCCGACCACTCGGCGACGCCCTGCGCCGCGAGCCAGCTCGGATCGGCTTCGACGACCTCGCCGCGATGCCCGGCCGCGGTGCGCGAGGCCGCCAGGAACGCCCCGAAGGTCGAGCGGTCCCCGACCGCGTTGAACGCGCCGGTGAGGCCGCGCTCGATCGAGTCGAGGGTCCACGCGACGAGGTCTCGCACGTCGATGAACTGCGCCGCGGCACCGGCGATCGCGGGCACGAGCATCGGTCCGTCATCGCGGGCGGCTCGGGCGACCCAGTAGCCGGTGCGGCCCGAGGCATCCCCCGGCCCGCCGATCAGGCCGGGGCGGATCACGAGCAGCTGCGCGCCGAACGCCTCGCGATACGCCTGCTCGATCGCCGACTTCGCCTCCCCGTAGCCCTCGGGCGTCGATTCGTCGGCCTCGAGCGGCGGCAGCAGCTCGGCAGACTCGTCGGCGCCTGGCTCGTCGTGCCTGGCGTAGACGTTGCCCGAGGAGATGAAGGTCAGATGGCGGGCGACGGGGGCGAGGGCCGCTGCCGCGCGGCGGGCGAATCCGGGCTGCCGGGTGACGTCGATCACCGCGTCCCATTCGCGATCGCGCACGGCGTCGTAGGCGTCGTCGCGCGTGCGATCGGACACGACCAGGGCGGCGCCGGGCGCCACCTCGCCGGCCTCGCCGCGCGCGAGGCACGTGACGTCGTGCCCGCGGCGCACCGCCTCGCGAGCGAGTTCGCGTCCGAGCCACTGGGTTCCGCCGAGGATCAGGATCTGCACACGGTCATCCGACCACGGACGGATGCCTCGCGGGTGGGCTGTTCGCCCACCGCTGATTCGACGGGAATACCTCGCGCACCCTTTCGTTGAATACCCCCATAGGGTACTCTGCAGGGGTGAGGGAAGACGAGATGCACGAGCACACGCAGACGGCGGCGCCGTCGCACGACCAGGCCACGCTCGACCACTCGGGTCACGACATGCACGACCACTCGGGTCACGACGTCCACGCCGGTCACGACATGCACGCCGGTCACGACATGCACGACCACTCGGGTCACGACGCCCACGCCGGTCACGACATGCACGCCGGCCACGCCGGCCACGGCGACCACGTCGGCCAGTTCCGCCGGCTCTTCTGGATCATGCTCGTGATCGCGATCCCGACGGTCGCGCTGAGCCCGATGTTCGCCGGCATCATCGGCTACGCGCTGCCCGACACCGCGTTCATCGCCTGGGTCTCGCCGGTGCTCGGCACGGTCATGTACTTCTGGGGCGGCAAGCCGTTCCTCACCGGCGCCTGGTCGGAGCTCAAGGCCAGGAAGCCCGGCATGATGCTCCTGATCGGCCTGGCCATCACGGTCGCCTACTTCGCGAGCCTCGCCGCGACCTTCGGCCTCGTCAGCCACCACCTCGACTTCTGGTGGGAGCTCGCGCTGCTGATCGTCATCATGCTGCTCGGCCACTGGATCGAGATGAAGTCGATCGCCCAGGCGTCCAGCGCACTGGACGCGCTCGCCGCGCTGCTGCCCGACGAGGCCGAGCGCGTCACCGAGGCCGCCGACGGCACCAGCGCCGTCGAGACGGTGAGCCCGGCCGAGCTGCGACTGGGCGACGTCGTGATCGTGCGCCCCGGCGGCCGGGTGCCCGCCGACGGCGAGGTCGTCGACGGCACCGCCGATGTCGACGAGTCGATGATCACGGGCGAGTCGCGCCCGGTGCACCGCGGCCCCGGCGACCACGTCGTCGCGGGCACGGTCGCCACCGACACGGCGATCCGCGTGCGCGTCGGAGCGGTCGGTGACGACACCGCCCTCGCGGGCATCCAGCGCCTCGTCGCGCAGGCCCAGGCCTCGAGCTCGCACGCGCAGCGCCTCGCCGACCGCGCCGCCGGCTGGCTGTTCTGGTTCGCGCTCGGCGCCGCCGTCGTGACCGCGATCGCCTGGACCCTGCTCGGCGACCCCGACGACGCCGTCGTCCGCACGATTACCGTGCTCGTGATCGCCTGCCCGCACGCCCTCGGCCTCGCGATCCCGCTGGTCGTGCAGATCGCCACCGAGCGGGCGGCGAAGGGCGGCGTGCTCGTCACCGACCGCCTCGCGCTCGAGACGATGCGCACGGTCGGCGCCGTGCTGTTCGACAAGACGGGCACGCTGACCAGGGGCGAGCCCGCGGTCACGGACGCCTCGGCGGCCCCCGGCTTCGAGCTCGACGCCGTGCTCGCCCTCGCTGCCTCGGCCGAGTCCGACTCCGAGCACCCGCTCGCGAAGGCGATCGTCGCCGACGCGGCTCGCCGCGGGCTGCGGCTCGCCCCGGCATCCGACTTCGAGGCCTCGGCCGCGATCGGCGTGCGCGCCGTCGTGGCCGACGGCTCCGGCGCCCGACGGGTCGTGCAGGTCGGCGGCCCCGGGCTGCTCGAGCGCGAGGGACTCGCTCCGCTCGAGGCATCCGAAGCGTGGGCCGCGGCCGGCTCGACCGTGCTGCACGTCGTGGTCGGCGGCGGGGTGGCCGGCGCGCTCGCGCTCGCCGACGAGATCCGGCCCGAGTCGCGCGAGGCGGTCGACGCCCTGCGCAGCCTCGGCGTGCAGGTCGTCATGATCACGGGCGACGCCGAGCCCGTCGCCCGTCGCGTGGCCGGCGAGCTCGGCATCGAGCGGGTCTTCGCGGGCGTGCGCCCCGAGGACAAGTCGGCGAAGGTCCAGGAGCTGCAGCGCGAGGGCCTCAGCGTCGCGATGGTCGGCGATGGCGTGAACGACGCCCCGGCGCTGGCACAGGCCGACGTGGGCATCGCCATCGGCGCCGGCACCGACGTGGCGATCGCCTCGGCCGGGGTGGTGCTCGCCTCGAGCGACCCGCGCTCCGTGCTCTCGGTGATCGAGCTGTCGCGCGCGAGCTACCGCAAGATGAAGCAGAACCTGTGGTGGGCGGCCGGGTACAACCTGATCTCGGTGCCGCTCGCGGCGGGCGTGCTCGCGCCCATCGGCTTCGTGCTGCCGATGTCGGTCGGCGCGATCCTGATGAGCCTGTCGACCGTGATCGTCGCGCTCAACGCGCAGCTGCTGCGCCGGCTCGACCTGCGGCCCGAGGCATCCGCCCGCGCGGTGCTCGAACGCCGCTGACCGGCTCGTCCGGCGGCCGTGCCGCCGTCTGCGCCTCCCGAACCCGTCTGTAGGAACCTCCGGCCGCCGCCCGGCGCGTCGCCCGC
>JBDIAF010000223.1:0-3910 GCA_039812245.1 Agromyces sp.
AGGCGCTTGTCGATCTCGGTGTCGACGCGCGACACGAAGAACGAGGCGACCGAGTGGATCGTCGAGAGGTCGATGCCGGCCGCCTTCGCCTGCTCGAGGCCGGCGAGGTACGCCTCGATGACCTCGCGGTAGCGGTCGAGGCTGAAGATCAGGGTCACGTTCACGCTGATGCCGGCGCCGATCGTGTCGCGGATCGCGTCGAGGCCCTCGACCGTCGCCGGGATCTTGATCATGGCGTTGGGGCGGTCGACGCGGGCCCAGAGGGCCTTGGCCTCGGCGATGGTGCCGGCGGTGTCGCGGGCGAGACCGGGCTCGACCTCGATCGAGACGCGGCCGTCGACGCCGCCGGTGCGGTCGTAGACGGGGCGCAGCACGTCGGCCGCGGAGCGCACGTCGTCGGTCGTGATGTCGAACACGGCGGTCGCGACGTCGGCGCCGGCGACGGCGAGCTCGTGCAGGTGCTCCGTGTAGCCGTTGCCGGCCGTGAGGGCGTTCGCGAAGATCGTCGGGTTCGTGGTCACGCCGACGACGTTGCGCTCCTCGATGAGGCGGGCGAGTCCGCCCGAGACGATGCGGTCGCGCGAGAGGTCGTCGAGCCAGATGCTGACGCCGGCCTCCGAGAGGGCGGCGGTGGGGGTGGTGCTCATGGAAGGTGCTCTCCTATCTGATCGCCGCTCACGCCTGCGCGAGCGACTCCTTCGCGGCGGCGACCACGGCCTCTGCCGTGATGCCGAACTCGCGGAACAGGGTCTTGTAGTCGGCCGAGGCGCCGAAGTGCTCGATCGACACCGCACGGCCGCGGGTGCCGAGGTAGCGCTGCCAGCTGAGCGCGAGCCCGGCCTCCACCGAGACGCGCGCCGTGACGGCGGCGGGGAGGACGGACTCGCGGTACGAGGCATCCTGCTCTTCGAACCACTCGAGGCTCGGCGCCGAGACGACGCGCGCGCCGATGCCCTCGGCGGCGAGCTGCTCGCGCGCGGCGAGGGCGAGCTGCACCTCGGAGCCGGTCGCGATGAGGATCACGTCGGGCGAGCCCGACGCGGCCTCGGCGAGCACGTACGCGCCCTTCGCGACGTTCGCGGCGCTCGCGAGCGTGTCGCCGGAGGCGTCGCCGTCGCCGCGCTCGAACACGGGGATGTTCTGGCGGGTGAGGGCGATGCCCGCGGGCGCCGTGCGGCGCTTCAGCACCTCGAGCCATGCGTAGGACACCTCGTTGGCGTCGGCGGGGCGCACGACGTCGAGGCCGGGGATGGCGCGCAGGGTCGCGAGCTGCTCGATCGGCTGGTGCGTGGGGCCGTCCTCGCCGAGGGCGACCGAGTCGTGCGTCCAGACGAAGATCGAGGGCACCTGCATGAGCGCCGCGAGGCGCACGGCGGGGCGCATGTAGTCGCTGAAGATCAGGAAGGTGCCGCCGAAGGCGCGGGTCGGGCCGTGCAGCACGATGCCGTTGACGATCGCGCCCATCGCGTGCTCGCGGATGCCGAAGTGCAGCACGCGGCCGTAGGGGTCGCCCGCCCACTCGTGCGTCGAGTGCTCGGTCGGCACGAACGAGCCGCCGCCGTTGATCGTGGTGAGGTTCGACTCGGCCAGGTCGGCCGAACCGCCCCAGAGCTCGGGCAGCTCCGCGGCGAGGGCGTTGATGACCTTGCCGGACGCCGCGCGGGTCGACACCTCGGTGCCGCCCTCGAAGACGGGCAGCGCCTGCTCGATGCCCTCGGGCAGCTCGCCGGCCTCGAGGCGGTCGAGCAGCGCCTTGCGCTCGGGGTTCGCGGCCGCCCAGGCGTCGAACGCCAGCTGCCACTCGGCGTGCTCGGCCGCGCCGCGCGCGATGGCGCCGCGGGTGTGCTCGATGACCTCCTCGGCGACCACGAAGCTCTGCTCGGGATCGAAGCCGAGCACCTCCTTGGTCGCGGCGAGCTCCGAGGCGCCGAGCGCCGAGCCGTGGATCTTGCCGGAGTTCTGCTTGCCGGGGGAGGGCCAGCCGATGATGGTCTTCAGGATGATGATCGAGGGCTTGGACTGCTCGCCCTTCGCCGCCTCGATCGCGGCGTGCAGCTCGGCGACGTCCTCGACGTACTGGCCCGTCTTCTTCCAGTCGACCGTCTGCACGTGCCAGCCGTAGGACTCGTAGCGCTTCGCGACGTCCTCGGTGAAGGCGATGTTCGTGTCGTCCTCGATCGAGATCTGGTTCGAGTCGTAGATGACGACGAGGTTGCCCAGCTGCTGGTGGCCCGCGAGCGATGATGCCTCGCTCGTCACGCCCTCCTGCAGGTCGCCGTCGCCGGCGATCACGTACACGAAGTGGTCGAAGGGGCTCGTGCCGGCCGGGGCATCCGGGTCGAAGAGCCCGCGCTCGAAGCGCGAGGCGTAGGCGAAGCCGACGGCCGACGCGAGGCCCTGGCCGAGCGGGCCGGTCGTGATCTCGACACCGGCGGTGTGACCGTACTCGGGGTGGCCGGGGGTCTTCGAGCCCCAGGTGCGCAGCGCCTTCAGGTCGTCGAGCTCGAGCCCGTCGCCGGCGAAGTAGAGCTGCACGTACTGCGTGAGCGAGGAGTGGCCCGCCGACAGGATGAAGCGGTCGCGGCCGAGCCAGGCGTGGTCGGCGGGATCGCGCCGCATGACCTTCTGGAAGAGGAGGTAGGCGGCGGGAGCGAGGCTCATCGCCGTGCCGGGGTGTCCGTTGCCGACCTTCTCCACGGCGTCGGCGGCGAGCACGCGCGCCGTGTCGACCGCGCGATCGTCGATGGGATCCCAGTGCAGAGTTGCCACGAGGTTGCTGTTCCTTCCGGTCGTGGCGGCATGGTGAGGAGCCGACCGGCCCCTGGAACCGCCAGGGAATCGCTACGGCGCGGTGGAGCCCTCTCGATCCGACCCGGCCGCCCCTCGAATGCGAGGGCACCAGCAGAGCCGCGCCGGCGGGCGCGCTTTCCCTCAGTATATGGAGTGGGGCGAGCCTGTGTCGGGACATGACTCACCATCCCGACCGCCCGCCCGTGAGGCGGGGCCGCGTCGCCCGGCGGATGTCCTAGAATCGGATTCGGGCCTGCGCGCGCGATCCGCGCTGCGCGCCCGGAGTAAGAGGGACGATGCAGGCTGCCGTAGAGACCACAGAGACCCGAGCGCCGTCGACCCTTCGCCGCAAGCTCGGCGCCTACCTGGCACTCACCAAGCCGCGCGTCATCGAGCTGCTGCTCGTCGTGACGGCGCCCACGATGATCCTCGCCCAGGGCGGGCTCCCCGACCTCTGGCTGCTGATCGCGACGCTGATCGGCGGTGCGATGAGCGCAGGATCCGCCGGCGCGTTCAACTGCTACATCGACCGCGACATCGACCGGCTGATGAAGCGCACCCAGGGCCGCCCCCTCGTCACCGGCGAGCTCAGCGATCGCGAAGCGCTCGTGTTCGCCTACGGGCTCGGCGCGGCATCCATCGTGTGGCTCTGGGCCTTCACGAACTGGCTGGCGGCGCTGCTCTCGCTCGCCGCGATCCTGCTCTACGTGGTCTTCTACAGCCTGATCCTGAAGCGCCGCACCGCGCAGAACATCGTCTGGGGCGGCATCGCCGGCTGCATGCCCGTGCTCATCGGCTGGGCCGCCGTCACGGGCGACCTGAGCTGGCCGCCGGTCATCCTGTTCCTCATCATCTTCCTCTGGACGCCCCCGCACTACTGGCCGCTGTCCATGAAGTACAAGGCCGACTACGCCGCCGCAGGCGTGCCCATGCTCGCGGTGGTCCGCGGTCGCGCGCAGGTGGGCCTGCAGGTCATCCTCTACGCCTGGGCGACCGTCGCGTGCTCGCTGCTCCTCATCCCGATCGCCGGCATGGGGCTGCTCTACACCGCCGTCGCCCTCGTCAGCGGTGGCTGGTTCGTCTACGAGACGCACCGCCTCTACGGCCTCGCGATCCGGCA
>JBDIAF010000224.1:0-3909 GCA_039812245.1 Agromyces sp.
CCGATGCCGCCGCTCGCGAGCAGCTCGCGCGCGTAGCGCCGCTGCACGTACTGCGAGAGCACGACGACCGCGGTGCCCGGGCGCTCGCCGCGGATGCGCAACGCGGCGGCGAGCCCTTCGTCGGTCCAGCTGGGCGGCATGCGGATGTCGGTCACGACGAGATCCGGGCTGGCGGCCTCGACCGCGTCGACGAGGGCGGCGGCGTCTCCAACGGCGGCGACGACCTCGTGCCCCGCATCGCCGAGCAGCAGCTCGAGGCCGCGGCGGATGAGGGCCTCGTCCTCTCCGATCACGATGCGCATGGCAGCTCGGCCTCCAGGGTCGTGCCCGCACCGTGCGGGCTGTCGATGACGAGGCGGCCGCCCACCGCCTCGACGCGGTCGACGAGGCCGCGCAATCCGGTGCCGCCGTCGATCGCGGCTCCCCCGCCGCCGTCGTCGGCGACGACGACGTGCAGGCGGTCCCCCCGGCGCTCCAGCCGCACGCGCGCCGTCGAGGCATCCGCGTGCTTGACGATGTTCGCGAGCCCCTCGGCGATGACGAAGTACGCGGTGTTCTCGACGCTGTCGGCGAGGCCACCGTCGGCGAGCCCGCCCTCGAGCCGGGTGGGCACCGGCATGCGGTCGACGAGGTCCTCCGCGGCCGCGACGAGGCCGCGTTCGATCAGCGCGGCGGGCACGAGGTCGTGCACGAGGCCGCGCAGCTCGGCTGCCGCGAGGTCGATGTCGGTGCGCAGGGCCGTGGCGCGCTCGCCGATCGACTCGGGATCGACGCCCGCGAGACGCTGGGCGTCGACGCCGAGCATGACGAGGCGAACCTGCAGCCCGTCATGTAGGTCGCGGGCGATGCGGCGGCGCTCGCGGTCGGCGGCGTCGACGAGCCGCTCCCGCGAGCGGAGCAGCGCGCGCCGGCTCGCGATCAGCTCTGCGGTGAGCCGCTCCCGCTCGACCTCGATGGCGGCGACCGCCCCGGCGGTCCGCACGATCTCGGGGTCGCCGATGAGCGAGGCGTCGTAGGCGATGGCCCCGATCGGGCGGCGGTCGAGCTCGATCTCGCTCCATCCCCGCCCCGTGCCTGCGGCGCCGTGGCCGTCGCCGTCGCTCGGCGGCACGGGCACCGGAGCGCCGGCCGCATCGACGTATCCGCGCCGTTCGTCCGACCAGTAGGCGAGCTCGATCGAGGGATCGCCGAGCGCCCGCGCGAGCACCTGCTCGAGCGGCTCGTCGCGGGAGCGCGAGCCGAGCCACACGGCGAGCTCGGCGAGCTCGCCCGTGCGGGCGAAGCCGCCGCGAAGCAGCCCCAGCACGAACGCGATCGGCACCCCGGCGATGACGGCGAACTGCAGCACGCCGCGCATCGTCGGGTCGATGCCGAGCCCGCGCTCCAGCAGCAGCGAGCTCAACGGGATGAACAGCATCGCGAACACGCCGTAGACGTACACCGGCACCAGCACCCGTCGCTGCGCGGGCGCCGCGCGCCGCAGTCGGCCGACGAGGATCACGGCGACGATGCAGAGCAGCGCCGCGCCGGTGAGCGACTGGACCAGCGCGAGCGCGTCCGCGAGCGCGGGGGCGTCGACGACCGCGAAGGGCGGGAAGGAGCCGCTGCGGCTCAGCAGGTAGACCGGCACCTGGCCGACGATCGCGACGACGTAGCCCGCCCAGACGATCGCCAGGTCGCGCCGGCTCGTCAGGCGACCGCCGGGGAACGCGAGGAGCAGGTGCATCATCGCGGCGAAGACGGCGGTCTGGAAGACCGCGCTCAGGCCGGCGAGGAGCGGCACTCCGGTGTTGCCGAGCGAGCTCACGTAGACGCAGAGCCCGGCGACGAGGATGAGCAGCCCGATCGGGTTGCTCGGTCTGCGACGCCAGGCCACGAGTCCCGCGACGAGGTACACGAGCACGACCACCGGCAGCCCGAGCAGCAGCGGCGTGTACGGCTGGCCGAGCGGGAGCAGGGCGGTCTCGACGACGAGCAGCGCCACGCCGCAGACGGCGATCGCCGCGAGCGCGCGATGCAGCGAGCGCGCGGGAGCGGAGCGGACGACGAGGCGCTCGGTCACGGTCTGCTGCCGATGGTCCATGCAGCGAGTATGGCGGAGCGCCCCCGCACCCGGCTCGCGACGCGTGTGCCCACGGCCCTCCTCCCGATGTCGTTCCAACGGTAGGCCGGCGCGCCCACCGGTGCAGCGGACCCAGGTCGCCACGACGGCGAGCCGGCCGCTGCGACACGCCGTCGTGAACTGGGGGCTGGCCCTGCTGCCGCGAGAAGAGGAGAGTTGGCGCATGTTCGAGTCGACGAAGCACGGGGAAGCCCCGCCCACCGCGTTCCACCGGCGAACCCGCCTCCTTGGCGGCCTCGTCGCGGGCGGCGCCGCGATGCTGCTGCTCGCCGGCTGCGCGGGCTCGTCCGGTGCACCGTCCGACGACACGGCGCCGGTCGACCCAGCGGCCGTCGCCGGTACGTGGGGCGACCCCGACGCGCCCGGCACGCCCTCCCTCGTGCTCGCCGAGGACGGAACCCTCACCGGCACCGACGGCTGCAACCGGTTGACCGGCACCTGGGAGCTCGACGACGGCACGATCGACTTCGGCGACCTCGCCGCGACGCGCATGTTCTGCGAGGACGTCGACGACTGGCTCTCGCGCGCGGACGAGGCCACCGTCTCGGGCACGACGATGACCGTGTACGGCGACGGCCACCGCAAGATCGGCACGCTCGAACGCAGCGAGTGACCGGGCGGCGCGTCGCCGCGACGGCCGACCCGACGGCCGGCGATAGGGTCGACACCATGGTCACCGATGCTGCACGGGGTCGCGACTCGTGAGCGGGCAGCCTGGCGCCTCCGGATCCGGCGCGCCTGGTGGTCGCACGCGCGAGCAGCGGCTGGTGCTGCTCATCGCGATCCTGGCGTCGTTCGTGGCGTTCCTCGACGGCACGGTGGTGAACGTCGCGCTCCCCGCGATCCAGCACGAGCTCGGCGGCGGGCTCATCACCCAGCAGTGGGTGGTCGACGCGTACCTCATCACCCTCGGCTCGCTGATCCTCGTCGCGGGCTCGTTGAGCGACGTGTTCGGCCGCATCGTCGTGCTGCGGGTCGGGCTCATCGGCTTCGGCGTCGCCTCGATCGCCATCGCCGCCGCGCCCGATCCGCTCTTCCTCGTCGTCGCCCGAGGCATCCAGGGCATCGCCGGCGCCCTGCTCGTGCCGAGCTCGCTCGCCCTGATCACCTCCACCTTCCGCGGGCCGGCGCAGGCGCGCGCGATCGGCGTCTGGACGGCGTCGACCACCGCCGCGATGCTCGTCGGGCCGGTGATGGGCGGCGTCTTCGTCGACTACCTGTCGTGGCGCCTCGTCTTCCTCATCAACGTCGTCCCGATCGCGATCACCCTGTGGCTGCTCGTCGTGCTGCACCGTCGCGACGTGCGCGAGCCGGGCGCCACCGTCGACTGGGCCGGCGCCGTGCTGTGCACGCTCGGCCTCGGCGGCACGGTCTTCGCGCTCATCGAGCAGCAGAACCTCGGCTGGTCGAGCCCGGCGATCTGGGGGTCGCTCGTCGTCGGGTTGCTCTCGCTCGTCGGCTTCGTCTGGCGGCAGGCGACCGCACGCCAGCCGATGCTGCCCCTGTCGCTCTTCGCCGTGCGCAACTTCTGGACCGGCAACGTCGCCACCCTCTTCATCTACGGCGCGCTCTCGCTGAACGGGCTCGTGCTCGCGATCTACCTGCAGCAGGGCGCCGGCCTCTCGGCCACGCTGGCCGGGCTGGCCACGCTGCCGCCGACGATCATCATGATGGCGCTGAGCTCGTGGATCGGCGCCCTCAGCGGCAAGTGGGGGCCGCGGCTGTTCATGACGGTCGGACCCGCGCTCATGGCCGGCGGCTACCTGCTGCTGCTGACGGTCTCGCCG
>JBDIAF010000225.1:0-3908 GCA_039812245.1 Agromyces sp.
CAAGGACGGCATCCAGGCGTACTTCATGCAGATGCTGCTCGGCACCGAGGGAGTGCAGCTCGAGCCCGCGCACCTGCTCTACCTCGCGACGCTCGCCGGCGCCGAGGCGCTCGGGCTCGACGGCGTCGGCCACCTCGGCGTCGGCATGCGGTTCGACGCGATCCACGTCCGGCCCGAGCCGGGATCGGCCTACGATCTCGTGCTCTCCCGCTCGGAGAGCGCCGGCGACGTGCTCGCGCGCACATTCGCACTCGCGACGACGTACGACGTCGCGGCGAGCTGGGTCGACGGCGAGCAGGTGCACGCGCGCGCAGCGGCCTGAGCGGGCGGGGTCGGACGCGCCCTCCACCCGCCGCGCCGCTTTGGCGGCCGCTCGGGCGAGCTGGTATCGTTGTGTGTTGGCTTGCGTGCGGGTCCCACCCCCGCACGAGACGCCGTGGCGGCCCCTCTACCGTTCGCGGCACACCCCGTACCCGCACGAAACGAAAGAATCACCGTGGCAAACATCAAGTCGCAGATCAAGCGCATCCGCACCAA
Source organism: Agromyces sp. (assembly GCA_039812245.1). Lineage (GTDB taxonomy): Bacteria > Actinomycetota > Actinomycetes > Actinomycetales > Microbacteriaceae > Agromyces. The sequence continues at coordinate 538 of JBDIAF010000225.1, forward strand.
CCGCAAGGCTGAAGAGCGCAACAAGGCCGTCAAGAGCGAGCTGAAGACCGTCGTCCGCGCCGCCCGCGAGGCCATCGCCTCGGGCGACAAGGAGAAGGCCACCGCCGCCGTGCGCGTCGCCTCGCGCAAGCTCGACAAGGCCGTGTCGAAGGGTGTCATCCACCAGAACCAGGCCGCGAACCGCAAGTCGGCGATTGCGAAGCAGGCCGCCGCGCTCTGAGCGTCAGCAGAGTTCATCCGAAGGCCCCGCTCCGGCGGGGCCTTCGGCGTTTCCGGGCGATGCCGCGTCGATGCGCCGCGCCGAGGCGTCTTCGCGGCCGCTCGTCTGCATCCCGCCGCGGCGCGCCAGCCCCGTGTCGCCCACCCTCGGCCCGTCGAGTCGGCATGCAGACGACCGGCAGCCGGACGCGCCGAAGGGGCCGAGGAGACGCGCGGAACTGCCGCACGGCCGGACGCTGCAGTTCCGCCGGGCTGCAGCGTCAGGCGCGACCGCGGGCGGCGATGACGCCGACGAGACGTTCGAGGGCGAACACCGCGTCGCGCTCGGCGCCCTTGACCGCCGCATCGGTCGCCGCGAGCGCCTCGATCGTGTTCGCGAGGCCCTCGTCGCTCCAGCCCGCGAGATCGCGGCGCGCCCGGTCGACCTGCCAGGGCGCGAGGCCGAGCGACGAGGCGAGCTGACCCGACGAGCCCCGCGCGCCCGAGACCTTCGCCATCGTGCGGATCTTCATGGCGAACGCCGCGACGATCGGCACCGGATCGGCCCCGCTGTCGAGCGCGTGGCGCAGCGCGATCAGCGCCTCGCCGTGCCGGCCCGCGATCGCCTGGTCGGCGACGGTGAACGCCGTCGTCTCGACGCGCCCGCCGTAGTACTTCGCGACGAGCTTCTCGTCGATATCGCCGGGGGCGTCCGCGACGAGCTGCCGGCACGCCGCCGAGAGCTCGGCGAGGTCGTCGCTGAAGGCGCCGACGAGCGCGCGTAGCGCACCGGCCGACACGCGCCGACCCGCTGCACGGAACTCGGCCGCCGCGAAGTCCTGCTTCTCGGCGTCCTTCTTGAGCTCGGCGCAGACGACCTCGACGCCGCCGCCGGTTCCGGCGCGGATCGCGTCGAGCAGCTTCTTGCCGCGCTGACCGCTGCGGTGCCGCAGCACGAGCGTGGTCGAGTCGTCGGTCTGCTCGAGGTAGTCGAGCGCGTCGAGCAGGAAGTCGTCGCTGGCCTTCTCGACGCCCGTGACACGGATGAGCCGGGGCTCGCCGAAGAGCGACGGACTGGCGAGCGTGAGCAGCTCGCCCCGACGGTAGGCGTCGGCCTCGAGGTCGCTCACCTCGAGCGCGGGATCTTCGGCGCGCAGGAAGTCGCGCAGCATGCCGATCGCGCGATCTGCGAGCACCTCTTCGGGGCCGGCGACGAGCACGACGGGCGCCGGGCGCACGGTGTTCCACTGTAGCTGCGGGATCGCGGCTTTGGCCCTCGCCTGGCCCGGCCGGCCCTGCGCGGCGCGTGCCGTGGTGCGTGCGGCCACCGCTGCCCCTTCCGTCGTTCGTGTCGATCGGTCGCGTGCGCGATCGACCTCGTCGAGTCTACGGCGGCCCTCCGTCATCGCGGCGTTCGGCCCAGACGTGGAAGGCGCCGTCCTCGGCATCGAGGAGGATGGTGCCGGAGCGATCGGTGCGCAGCGCCCTCGTGCCGGTGGCGCCGAGCAGCTCGAGCAGCCGATCCGTCGGATGCCCGTAACCGTTGTCGGCCCCGACGCCGATGAGCCCGATCGCGGCGCCCAGCTCGCGGTAGAGCGGCTCGCTCTGATCGGCCGAGCCGTGGTGGGCGACCTTCACGAGGTCGACCCGCCCGATCGTGGTTGCGCGACGCAGTCGCAGCTGCGCCTGCTCGCCGAGGTCGCCGAGGAAGACGCCCCGGTAGTCGGCCGAGTCGACCTCGAGCACGACGCTCGCGTCGTTGCCGGGTCGCGCACGAGGCTCGGGCCAGAGCGTGCGCCAGGCGAGGGCGCCGAGCACCCCCGAGCGGCCCGCGATCACCTCGACGGATTCCGCCCCGCCCGCCACCAGCGGCTCCAGCGCGCGGCTCGAGCGCTCGCCGTCGAGCGGGCCGTGCAGGACGACGTCGACGCGGCCGCCGAGCGCCGAGGTGCCGCCGACGTGGTCGGCGTCCCAGTGGGTGAGCACCAGCAGCTCGATGCGCTCGACCCCGGTGAGGGCGAGGCAGCGCGCCATCGCCGCCGGGTCGGGACCGGTGTCGATCAGTGCGACGTGCCCGTCGGAGCGCAGCAGCACGGCGTCGCCCTGGCCCACGTCGCACACGGCGAGGTCCCAGTCGGCGGGGCGTGCGAGCGTCGGGATCAGTGCAGACCCGGCCGCCGCCCCGATGGGCACCGCCGTGGCGACCGCGAGTACGGCTGCCGCCGCCAGCACGAGCCACCGGGGGCGACGCCGGGCGAGCGCGAGCCAGACGGCGATCGCGGTGCATGCCGCGAGCAGGACGGCACCGGGCGCGTCGGGCAACCATGGCAGGCGAGACCAGGGCAGGCCTGCGGCACCGTGGGCCACGAGTGCGATCCAGCTCGCCGGCAGCCAGGCCAGCTGCGCGAGGGCGTAGCCGAGCGAAGGCAGAACGGGCAGCACCAGGCAGGCGGCGAGCCCGAGCACCGTGCCGATCGGCGCGGCCGGCCCGGCGAGCAGGTTGGCGGCGACCCCCGCGATCGAGACCGCGGGGTCGAGCAGCACCAGCACCGGCTGGCACGCGAGCTGCGCGGCGAGCGGCACGGCGAGGACGAAGGCGATCGGTCGCGGCGTGACCCGCGCGAGCGCCGCGGCGAGCGGTCGCGCGAGCAGCAGCAGTCCCCCCGTCGCTGCAGCAGAGAGCGCGAAGCCGTAGTCGCGCGCGTACCAGGGGTCGAGCGCCAGCAGCCCGATGACCGCCGCCGACAGCGCGGCGACGCCGCCGCCCGGTCGGCCGGCCGCGACGGCGACGAGCACGACGAGGGCCATGGCTCCGGCGCGCACGACGCTGGCCTGCGGGGTGACCAGCACCGTGAACGCGAGCAGCGCGAGCACCGCGACGAGCACTCGGATGCCTCGCGGCGCACGCAGCCGCCCGCAGACCCAGAACGCCGCTGCCGTGACGAGTGCGCAGTTCGCACCCGACACCGCCGTGAGGTGGCTCAACGACGACGACTTCATCGCCTGGTCGAGTTCGTCGCCGACCGCCGAGGTGTCGCCGACGGCGAGGCCCGGCACCAGTGCCCCGCCGTCGCCGCCCAGGCGCGACGCGGCCTCCACGAGCCCGGCGCGAAGCGGCGACGCCCAGCCGGCCCACCAAGGCGGCGGCCCGACGACCGCCGTCGCCGTGCCTC
>JBDIAF010000226.1:0-3906 GCA_039812245.1 Agromyces sp.
CGCGCGGCGACCGCCACGCCCGCGGTGGCCGCCGCGGCCGCCACCGCGCGCCGGGGCGGCCGGCGCCGGCGCCTGCTTCCGAGCCGCTCGGGCAAGCTGATCACGGGCCTCGCGATCGTCGTCGCGATCACCCTGTTCGGCCTCGTCGTGCCGTTCTTCACGCAGCCGCCGCGCGACTCGAACAACCCCGCGCTGCTGCCGCCGAGCCCCGAGCACTGGCTCGGCACGACGAAGCTCGGCTACGACGTCTTCGCCCAGCTCGCCTGGGGCACCCGCGGGTCGCTCTTCATCGGACTCGTCGCCGGCGTCGTCGCGCTCGTGCTCGGCGTGCTGTTCGGCGTGTTCGCGGGGTACTTCGGCGGGCTCGTCGACGAGGTGCTCTCGCTCTTCACGAACATCGTGCTCGTGATCCCCGGGCTGCCGGTGGTGATGGTGATCGCCGCCTACGTGCAGACGGCCGAGGGCCTCGGGCCGCTCGCACGCAGTTCGCTGCTCGTCGCGCTCGTGCTCGGCATCACGAGCTGGGCGGGGTCGGCGGTCGTGCTGCGAGCCCAGGCGAGGTCGCTGCGGACCCGCGAGTACGTGGCCGCGGCCCGTGTCGCAGGCGAGCGGCCGGCGCGCATCATCTTCGTCGAGATCCTGCCGAACCTCGTGCCGCTGCTCGCGGCGCAGTTCATCTTCGGCGTCATCCTCGCCGTGCTCGGCGAGGCAGGGCTCTCGTACCTGGGTCTCGGCCCGACGGGCTCGATCACGCTCGGCACGATGCTGAACGACGCCCAGACCGGCCAGGCCGTCGGCACCGGCGCCTGGTGGTGGTTCGTGCCGCCTGGCCTCGTCATCGCGGCCCTCGGCGCGGGCCTCTCCCTCATCAACTTCGCGATCGACGAGGTCGTGAATCCCAAGCTCAGGCTCGCCCCGGAGCACGCCAAGCGGCAGCGCCGGGCGACCAGGGCGGGCAAGGGCGTCGCAGACAGTGGAGCCTTCGCATGACCATCACGGGCGAGGCGGTGCTCACCGCCACGGATGTCTCGATCGAGTACGAGGTCGACCCGCCCGTGCGGGCGGTTCGCGGCGCCTCGATCACCCTGCACCGCGGCGAGATCCTCGGACTCGCCGGCGAATCGGGCTGCGGCAAGACGACGCTCGCGTACGGGCTGAACCGCCTGCTCAAGGCCCCTGCGGTGATGACGGGCGGCGAGGTCGTGTTCCACGACGCCTCGGGCCGCGACATCGACGTGGTGCGACTCGACGGCGAGGCGCTGCGCGCCTACCGCTGGGACAAGGTGTCGATGGTGTTCCAGGGCTCGATGAACTCGCTGAACCCGGTCATGACGGTGCGCAAGCAGCTCGACGACGTGTTCACGACGCACCGCCCCGCCATGCGCAGGGCCGAGCGCGAGGCGCGGTGCGCCGAGCTGCTCGGGCTGGTGGGCGTCGACCCGGGCCGGCTCTCGAGCTTCCCGCACGAGCTGTCCGGCGGCATGCGGCAGCGCGTGATGATCGCGATGGCGCTCGCCCTCGACCCGCAGGTGATGATCATGGACGAGCCGACCACGGCGCTCGACGTCGTCGTGCAGCGAGGCATCGTGCGCGAGATCATGCGGTTGCGCGAACGGCTGGGCTTCGCGGTGATCTTCATCACGCACGACCTCCCGCTCCTGATCGAGATCAGCGATCGCATCGCGATCATGCTCGAGGGCGAGATCGTCGAGCAGGGCACGGCGGAGCAGATCTACCGCGCACCGGGGCATCCGTACACCAGGCGGTTGCTCGCGAGCTTCCCGAGCCTGCGCGGTGAGGCCGGCTCGTTCATCCGCTCGGGCGCGACGCGCGAGGGGGCGGCATGAGCGGCACAGTGGGGCGGCCGGCCTCGGCGCCCGCGGCCGGGACGGCGGTCGGATGCCTCGAGGCGCGCGAGCTGCGCAAGGACTTCCGCCTGCGCAGCGGCCTGAAGGTGCGCACGCTGAACGCCGTGCGCGGCGTCTCCTTCACGCTCGAGGCCGGCCGCATCGTCGCCCTCGTCGGCGAGAGCGGCTCGGGCAAGTCCACCGTCGCGCGCATGCTCGCGAAGCTCGAGACGCCGACGGGTGGCGAGGTGCGGCTCGACGGCGAGCGGAGCGCGAACCGCGGTCGCGCCCTCGCCGCCTACCGGCGCGACGTGCAGATGGTCTTCCAGGACCCGTTCGGCTCGCTCAACCCGTTCCACCCGATCCGGCACCACCTCGAACGGCCGCTGCGCATCCACCACCCGGGCCTGACGACGGCCGAGGTGCGAGAGCGCGCCGAAGAGCTGCTCGAGCGGGTGCGGCTCTCGCCCGCTTCGAGGTTCGCCGATCGCCGGCCGCACGAGCTCTCGGGCGGCCAGCGCCAGCGCGTGGCGATCGCGAGGGCGCTCGCGCCCGGCGCCCGGTTCATCGTCGCCGACGAGCCGGTGTCCATGCTCGACGTCTCGATCCGCCTCGGCGTGCTGAACCTGCTCGCCGAGCTGCAGCGCCAGGAGCGGCTGGGCGTGCTCTACATCACCCACGACCTCGCGACCGCGCGGCACTTCTCCGACGAGATCCTCGTGATGTACCGCGGCGAGGTCGTCGAGCGCGGCCCCAGCGAGCAGGTGATCCTCGACCCGCAGCACGCCTACACCAAGACGCTGCTCGAGGCCGCCGCCGATCCCGACCGGCTGGGTCGGCTGCGCGACGAGGTCAGGCGGGGAACGAGCGGAGGAGGCTGAATGGCCGATCGGTAAAGAATGTTCGGAGATAGAGTGACCAGCGCACGGCGCGGAGGGGAGGGGCGATGAGCGCGATCGATCCGGGCACGCCCGCGTGGCTCGCCGCGCGGAACGACCGCACGGCGTTCCGGCTGCTGCTCGAGCACGGCCCGCTCACGCGCTCGATGCTGGGCGAGCTCACGGGGCTCTCGAAGCCGACCGCCACGCAGATGCTGCAGCGTCTCGAGCGCGTCGGCCTCATCCACCCCGTCGGCGAGGTCTCGGCCGGTCGGGGGCCGAACGCGGTGAGCTACGGGGTGCGGGTCGACCGCATCACGGGCGTCGCGATCTCGGTGCTCGCCTCGACGATCCAGGCCGTCGTCGTGGATGCGGCGGACACCGCGCATCCGGTGGTCGACGTGCCCACCGGCGACGGGCCGCGCTCGCCCGAGGGCGACGTCCGCGCCGCCATCGCAGCCGCCTGCACGGCGGCGGGCGTGGATGCCTCGACCGTCAGCCGGGTGGTCATCGGCGTGCAGGCGGCGTTCTTCGTCGAGGGCGACGAGCTCTCCCTCACCGACACCCTGCCGGGCTGGCCCGCGGTGGGCTCGGCGGCGCGCATCGCCGGCGAGCTCGGCGTCGACGTGACGATCGACAACGACGTCAACCTGGCGGCCATGGCCGAGCGGGCGGTCGGTGCGGCGCAGGACGCCTCGAGCTTCGCGCTGTTCTGGATCGGCGACGGCCTGGGCGTCGGCGTGGACTTCGGGGGAGCGGTGCATCGCGGCGCCTCCGGCGGGGCCGGCGAGATCGGCTACCTCCCCGTGCCGAAGTCGGCGGCGGCGCTCGCCCCCGAGGCGAACGACTTCACCGACCTGCTCGGCGGACCCGCCGTGGTGAGGCTGCTCGGCGCACCGGCCGGCACGCCGCTCGCCGAGGCGCTGCGCGGGCTCGACGGCGACGAGGGGTCGCTCACCGCGCTGGCCGACCGCATCGCGCTCGCGGTGCATCCCCTGCTCGCCCTGCTCGACCCCGAGCTGATCGTGCTCGGCGGCCCGACCGGCGGCGCCGGCGGCCGGGCGCTCGCCGAGCTCGTCTCGGCGCGGCTCGACCACGCCTCGCACCCGAAGCTCGCCCTGCGGTCGAGCGCGACGGGGGTCCAGCCCGTGCTGCTCGGCGCCAGGCAGCAGCTCGTGCAG
>JBDIAF010000227.1:0-3895 GCA_039812245.1 Agromyces sp.
CACCTCGTCGGTGCGGCCGCGAACGAGGCCGAGGTCGTGCGAGATGAGAAGCATCGCCATGCCGCGCTCGTGCTGCAGCTCGCGCAGCGGGTCGAGGATCTCGGCCTGATTCGAGGCGTCCAGCGCGGTCGTCGGCTCGTCGGCGATGAGCAGCCGCGGGTCGCTCGCGAGCGCCGCCGCGATCGCGACGCGCTGGCGCATGCCGCCCGACAGCTGGTGCGGGTGCGCCCGACCGACGCCGGCGGGCAGGTTCACCTCGTCGAGGCGGCGGGCGACCTCGGCCTCGAGCTCGCGGCGGGGCAGCCGCCGACCGGCCTTCGCCTCGAGGGTCCACGCGATCTGCGGGCCGCAGCGGTGCACGGGCGACAGGCTGGTGAACGGGTCCTGCAGCAGCAGGGACACCTCGCGGCCGCGCACGGCGCGCCACGAGGCATCCGACTGCTCGAGCCGGTGCTCGCGCCCGTCGACGCGAAGGGCGCCGCCGGCGCGGAAGCCGGGAGGGAGCAGCCCGACGAGGCTCTTCGCCGTGAGCGTCTTGCCCGACCCGGACTCGCCGATCAGGGCGAGCGAGGCGGCGGGGGCGATCTGGAAGGTCAACGGCTCGACCATGGTGCCGGTCGGCCCGGCGATGCCGTCGAGGGCGACGTCGATGCCGGTCACGCGAGCCCTCCGCTCTTGGTGAGGCGCTGGCCGAGCCAGTCGCCGACGAGGTTCACCGCGCACGCGACCGCGATGATGAGCACCGCGGGCACGATGACCGCGGCCGGGTTGTCGAACATGATCGCCCGGCTGTCGGTGAGCTGCCGGCCCCAGTCGGCGGTGCCGGGCGGCACGCCGACGCCGAGGAACGACAGCGACGAGAACGCCACGAGCGCGAAGGCGACGTTGAGCATCGCGTTGGTGATGACGAGCGACGACACGTTCGGCAGGATGTGCCGGAACATCACCCGCCAGCGCGAGAGCGAGAGCATCTGCGCGGCCTCGATGTAGGGCCGTGCGCTCTGCTCGAGCACGCCGGCGCGCACGATGCGGATGTCGGACGGCGAGAACAGCAGGACGAGCAGTGCCACGGTCGTCCAGTAGCCGCCGCCGAAGACGCCCGAGACCACGATCGCGGCGAGCAGCACGGGCAGGGCGAGCAGCAGGTCGGTCCAGCGGCTGATCACGAAGTCGAGCGGCCCGCGCTCATAGCCCGCGAGCGTGCCGAGCAGGATCCCGAGCAGCATCGAGCCGACGGCGACGCACACGGGCCCGACCAGGGCCGAGGCCGCGCCCGCGACGGCGAGGGCGAGGATGTCGCGGCCGAGCTCGTCGGTGCCGAGCGGGTGGCCCGGGCTGCCGGGCGGCATGAGACTCGAGAGGATGTCCTGCTTCGTCGCCTCGGGGTAGAGCAGCGGCCCGAGGACGACCGCGAGCAGCGCGGCGGCGAGGACGACGAAGCAGACGAGGACGGTGACGGCGACGCCGCGGCGGCGGAAGCCGATGCCGACGGTGCCGAGTGCGGCGCTCATGCGGTGCCTCCCCGTGCGCGGACGCGCGGATCGAGGATCAGGTAGGCGAGGTCGGCGAGCAGCGCGATCACGGCGATCACGAGCGCCACGAGCAGGGTCAGCGCCTGCACGACCGCGAGGTCCTTGAACAGCACCGAGTCCTGCAGCAGCGTGCCGAGCCCCGGCAGGGCGTACGTGGTCTCGGCGAGCACCGTGCCGCCGACGAGGAACGTCAGCAGCAGGCTCGCACCCGTGACGATCGGGATCGCCGCGTTGCGCAGCGCGATGCGGCGCACGCGCACCTCGGGGATGCCGCGCGCCCGCGCACTGGTCACGTAGTCGGCGCCGAGCTCGCGCAGCATCGCGGTGCGGGTGAGCTTCAGCACGATGGCGCCGAGGCCGGCCGCGAGCGTGACGGCGGGCAGGATCAGGTGGTACAGCGTGTCGAGCGGGCCGCGGCCGCCGCCGTAGACGGGGAAGATCGGCAGGTAGTACGCGAACACGTAGAGCAGCAGCAGTCCGACGGCGAACGTCGGGGCGCTGAGGCCGATGACGCCGAGCGCCGTGCCGAGCCGGTCGAGCAGGCCGCCCGCGCGCACCGCGCTCTGCACGCCGAGCGGGATGCCGGTGCCGATCGCGACGGCGAAGGCGAGGCCGCACAGGGCGAGGGTGAGCCCGAGCCGCGAGCCGATGGCGTCGGCGACCGAAGTCTGCAGCCGGATCGAATGGCCGAAGTCGCCGGTGAGTACCCCGCCGAGCCAGCGCAGGTACTGCACCGGCAGCGGGTCGTCGAGGTGGTACTGCTCGCGGATCGCGGCGACCGCCTCCGGCGAGGCCGGCCGCGTGCCCAGCAGCGTCTTCACGAGGTCGCCCGGGGCGAGGTGCAGCATCGAGAAGACGACGACCGACAGCACGAAGAGGATCGCCAGCGTGCCGAGCACGCGCACCGCGAGCATCCGGCCGATGGGCCGGATCCGCGGTGCGCGCGCCGTCGCGAGGGTGTCGGTCACTGCTCGGCGCGGTACAGGCTGGCGGGCCACGACGAGATGAACGCGAAGGAGCTGTAGTCGTCGAAGCCGAGGTCCTTCGCGAAGGCGGTGGCCGACTGGCCCCACCAGAGCGGGACGTTCACGACGTCGTCGGCCTGCAGGGTCTCGACCTGCACCAGCAGCTCGGCGCGGGCGACGGGGTCGGACTCGGCGCCGGCCTGCGCCAGCAGCTCGTCGACCTCGGGGTTGGCGTACGCCGAGGGGTTGCCCGGCCCGAGCAGGTAGCTCGGCACCTCGGCGGGGTCGCCGAGGGTCGAGAAGTACCACATCATGCCGACGCCGTAGCTCGACGAGGCGTCGAGGCTCGCGAGCCACTCCTCGATCGGCACCTCGCGCACGTTCAGCGTGATGCCGATCGTCGCGAGGTTCTCGGCGAGCGACTGCGCGGCGGTGCCGAGCTGAGGCCCGGTCGAGGGGGTGAGCAGCTCGGTCTCGAAGCCGTCGGGATGGTCGGAGGCGGCGAGTGCCTTCTTCGCGGCTTCGAGGTCGAAGTCGTACTGCGGGATGCCGGCGAGCACCTCGCGCGCCTCGTCGGCGTCGTACGCCTTGCCGAGCGACTCGGGGGTCATGATCGCGGTGGCCGCCTCGCCGTGGCCGCGCAGCAGCTTGTCGACGACGGCGTCGCGGTCGACCGCGTGCGCGAAGGCCTCGCGCACCTTCGGGTCGTCGAACGGCGCCAGCGAGGTGTTGAAGTAGAGGCCGACGTACGAGAGGTCGTTCACGTACTCGACCCGCATGGTGTCGAGCTTCTCCCACTGGGTGGCCTGGGCGAGCGGCACGTTGAACGCGACGTCGACCTCGCCCGACTGGGCGGCGAGGAGTCGCGTGGACTCGTCGGGGATGAACTCGACGGTGATGGACTTCACCTTGGGCAGCTCGCCCCACCAGGTGTCGACCCGCTCGAGCTGCACGTGCGAGTCGGGCACGAATTCGGTCACCTGGTACGGCCCGGTCCCGAGCAGCAGCGAGTCGGCGGTGCCGACCGTGCCGGTGTGCTGCTCCCAGAAGGCCTGCGAGCTGATGAACGCGGCGCCGCCCGAGCTCATGTTGGCGGCGAAGGCCGCATCGGGTGCGGTGAGCGTGATCGTCACCTCGTGCTCGTCGGTCTTCTCGATGGTGTCGACCCCGGCGAGGTAGTAGGCCAGGCCGGGAGAGACCGTCTCGTCGCGCGCCTGCTCGAGGCTGTAGACGACGTCGTCGGCGGTGACCGGGGTGCCGTCCTGGAACTCGGCGTCGTCGCGGAGCTCGTAGACGTAGGTCACGTCGTCGGTCTGCTCCCACGACTCGGCGAGGCCCGGCTGCACGCGGCCCTGCGCATCGACCGAGACGAGGCCCTCCTGGGCGATCGAGGCGATG
>JBDIAF010000228.1:0-3888 GCA_039812245.1 Agromyces sp.
ACGAGGGCGTCGAAGGAGGCGGCGTCGAGCTCGGCGACCGCGGCCGGGTGCGCGAGCGCGTCGGCGAGGCCGACGAGGGAGGTACGGAGCTCGTCGACCTTCGCCGCGTCACCGACGACCTCGACCGAGAGCGATCCGGGATCGACCGGTGCGGGGGCGCCGCCGGGCGTGGCGATCGTGATCTCGGCTCCGGCCGCCGTGAGCGCCCGGTGGGCGACGACGAGCTCTTCGGCCCAGAAGCCGGTCGGGTGGGTGGTGCCGTCGGCGAGCTCGATCGCGTCGGCGGCGGTGACGATCATCAGGATGCGGGGCATGGGATTCCTTTCGACGCCCACGAGTCTCGCGCCGAGGCATCCGCCCCGCCCATCGGAATGCCGATGGCCGGCATCGGCGGTCAGCGCTCGAGCGCGCGGACCGCGAGCCAGGCGGCCGTGCGGTCGTCGGGGCTCGCGAGCGAGAGTCCCGTGAGCTCCTCGATGCGGGCGAGGCGCGAGGCGAGGGTCTGCCGGTGCACGCCGAGCGCCGCCGCCGTCGAACCGAGTGCGCCGTGCTCGGCGAGGTACGCCCGCAGCGTCTGCAGCAGGGGTCCGTGCGCGCCGTCGGCGTCGCGCAGCGCGTCGAGCACGTCGCCGAGGCGCGCCGCGGCGTCGGCATCGAGGCGGTCGAGCACGTACGCGACGGTCGGGAGCGCACGGTAGCGCAGGACGGTGCGGGCCTCGGCGACGGCGGCCTCGTGCGCCTGCCGCGCCTCGGCCGCACTGCGCGCGAGCGCATCGGTCGGCGCAGACGAGCCGAGGCCGAGGCGCAGCACCGCCCGGCCGTCGAGGGCGAACTCCTCGACCCGACGCGCGAACGCGTCGACCTGGTCGTCGCGCAGGAAGCCGAGCACGCGTTCGTGCGCCTCGGTCACCACGTGCACCGCGCCGAGCTCGTCGAGCCACCGCGTCACCAGCCGCTCGAGGTCGACGGCCTTCGACCGGCTCGACAGGGCGAATGCGGTGAGGCTGCGGTCGCGCACGCCCCAGCGGCGCAGCAGCTCGGATGCCTCGCCGCCCCCGGCGAGCACGGTGTCGACCATGACGGCGCGGCCGAGGCGCTCGGTGCCCGTGTGGTCGTGCGTGCGCAGCACGAGGTCGAGCAGCGCCGCCGCCTGCGAGGCGAGGTCTCGGCTGCGGCTCGTCGAGCTCTCGCGAGACGCGATGACGAGGTACGCGGTCAGGTCCTCGCCGGGGCCGACCGGATGCACCTGGAGGCCGGGATGGCGCACCCGCACCGGCCGGTTGAACGCGACCGCGACGGCGTCCTGCACGTGCAGGCCGCCGGCGCCGGCGGTGGTGACGACCTGGCCGTGCACGTCGACGAGCACCGCCCAGCCGTCGACGCGATGCGCGAGCTCGGCGATCACGGCCTTCGCGCCGCCGCGCCGGGCGACCTGCGTCAGCACCTTCGTGCCCGTCGTGACGAGCCGGTCCTCGGCGGCCTGGTCCGACGCGAGCAGGGCGACGAGCGCCGGCAGCAGCGCATCGGCGGGCGGCCGGGCTGCTACGAGGCCGGTGGCGCCGGCCTGCGCGAGGGCGTCGCGAAGCCCCGCTCCGTCGCCCGTGGCGACGGGCACCGCAGCCCGCAGCTCCGCGGCCCTGGCGTCTCCCGCGCGGAGCGCGGCGACGAGCTCGTCCGGCGCGCCGACGACGAGCGTCGCGTACGCGGGGTGGCCGACCACCGCGAAGTCGGCGAGGGACACTGCGGAGTCGACCGGCACGGAGCCGTCGATGCGGCCCGCGACGAGCGTCGCGCCGAGGTGCGTCGCGATGGAATCGAGCCGTCGGGCCATGCTCTCGATTGTACGAAATGTCGAAGCGACCCGGCTTCGATCACACTTCTTCATGATGACGCGGCCGGCTCGTCCTGCCTAGCATCGGCATGCCCGAGCACCAGATCCAAGGGAGCATCATGAAAGCCATCGTCTTCCGGCAGCCGGAGACGCCGATCGAGGTCGCCGACGTCGAACTCGCCGCGCCGAAAGCGGGCGAGGTCCGCGTGAAGATCGCCGCGGCCGGCGTCTGCCACTCCGACCTGCACGTGAAGCGAGGGGAATGGGACGCCCCGGCTCCGCTCGTCATGGGTCACGAGGGCTCGGGCGTGGTCATCGAGCTCGGCGAGGGGGTCACCTCCCTCGCCGTCGGCGACCACGTCGTGCTCAGCTGGGTGCCGCCGTGCGGTGAGTGCCGCTACTGCCGCTCGGGCCACGAGGCCCGCTGCCAGAAGGTCGCCACGGTCGTGGCGCCCAAGGGCGTGCTCTTCGACGGCACCTCGCGCCTCTCGCAGGACGGCGCCGAGGTGCACCATTACCTCGGCGTCTCCTCGTTCGCCGAAGAGGTGATCGTGCCGGCCTCGGGCGCCGTGAAGGTGCGCGACGACGCGCCCCTCGACGTCATCGCCGTGGTCGGCTGCGCCGTCGCGACGGGTGTCGGCGCCGTGCTCAACACCGCCGCCGTCGAGCCGGGATCGACGGTCGCCGTCATCGGCTGCGGCGGCGTCGGCCTCAATGTCGTGCAGGGCGCGAAGCTCGCCGGAGCCGAACGCATCGTGGCGATCGACGTGCTGCCCGAGAAGACCCAGCTCGCCCTCCAGTTCGGCGCGACCGACCGCATCGACGCCTCGCAGGGCGATGCGGTCGAGCAGCTCATGGCCCTCATCCCCGACGGCGTCGACTACGCCTTCGACGCGATCGGCCGCACGGTCACCACCGAGCAGGCCATCCGCATGCTCGGCCTCGGCGGCGCCGCGGTCATCGTCGGCCTGCCGCCGACCGGCGCGAAGGCCTCGTTCGAGCCGCTCGTGCTGGCGGAGGCCGACCAGCGCATCCTCGGCTCGAACTACGGCTCGGTCCGCCCCTCCATCGACATCCCCGCGCTCGTCGACCGCTACATGGACGGCCAGCTCAAGCTCGACCCGCTGATCTCGGCACGCCGACCGCTCGCCGAGGCCGCCGCCGCGTTCGACGACCTCGAATCCGGCGAGGCGCTGCGCACCCTGCTCATCCCCTGACCGGCACCACCCGCACCTACCTCCCCCTTCCCCGACTCATTGGAGAGTTGCCCATGTCAGCCCCAGCCCAGACCGACGCCGCCGCGTCGGCGCCCGTCGACGCCGGCCTCCGCCGCGGCGTCATGAGCGGCCCCGAGCTCGCCGCCCAGGCCATCGCCAACATCGCCCCCAGCGCGGTCATCGCGTTCACCGCCGCCGGCATCTACCTCGGCGCCGGCAACGGCACGATGCTCTCGTTCGTGCTCGCCACCCTCGTGATCCTCGCCGTCGGCTACTGCGTGGCCGTCTTCGCCAAGCGCCACGCCTCGGCCGGGTCGCTCTACACCTACGTCGCCAAGGGGCTCGGGCCGTTCGGCGCCTACCTCGCCGGCATCGCCCTGCTCGTCGGCTGCTGGGGCATCGCGGCCGGCTCGCTCGGCGGCGCCGTGTCCTACATGAACCAGTTTCTCGTGCTCATCGGCATCCCGGCCGAGGGGCTCGGCTGGTCGATGGCGCTGGCCGTCGTGCTCGGCGGGCTCGCGACCCTCTTCACGATCCGAGGCATCCGACTGTCGGCGCGAGTGTCGCTCGTGCTGGAGCTCGTCTCGGTGACGATCATCCTGATCCTGCTGGTGCTCGCGCTCGTCTGGGCCGGCCCGGCCGGATGGGACCCGGCGCAGTTCTCGCTCGAGGGAGTGCCGTTCCAGGGCGTCGCGGCGGGCATGGTGCTCGGCATCCTCGGCTTCGTCGGGTTCTCCTCGGCCGACGCCCTCGGCCGAGAGGCGCGCAACCCCTACACCGCCATCCCGCGGGCGATCATGTGGAGCGCCGTCACCGTCGGCATCCTGTACGTGTTCTCGG
>JBDIAF010000229.1:0-3882 GCA_039812245.1 Agromyces sp.
TCGAACTCGACCAGGCCGTCGCCCGCGGCCTCGAGCGCGGTGCGCGCGTGGGCGAGCGTGAGCCCCGTCCACCAGGCGAAGTCGCGCACGGTGACGGGGCCGTGGCCGCGGGCGTACCCGACGAGGAGCCGCGCGAGGATCTCGTCGGGCTCGTCGGGCTCGTCGGCGCAGCTCGGCGACCACTCGTCGAGGAGCACGAAGCGCTGCCTCGCCCTGGTCTCGACGGGGCCCCCGCAGAGCAGCCCCTCGTTCGCGAGCCGCCAGATCAGGTGATAGCCGCGCTGCCCCTCGATGCGGATGCCCGCATCGCCCCACGCCTGCTGGAGCTCGTCGCGGGAGGCCGAACGCCCGCCCTCGAGCAGGCCGACCGCCACGCGCCGAGCCGCCGCGGTCACCTCGTCGTCGATGCCGTCGTCGCGGAGCGTCTTGGCCGCCTTCTGCAGCAGCCGGGCGGAGGTGAGCCGCAGGACGGGTCGGAGCATCGACGGCGCGACGAAGTGCAGCGTGCCGCGCATGGGCCATGAGCGCAGCAGAGTGCGTTCGTCGATCGCACGGTCGAGGGCGGCTTCGTCGAGGCCCGGGACCCTCGCCCCGATCACCCACTTCGCCGCCGCAAGGTCCTGCGCCTGGACGCAGACGAGGCGCTCGACCGCCGCGGCGGGGGAGCGGAACCCCTCGTCGAGACCCTGCGCCGAAAGCCGTGCGGCGCGCACCGCCGGGTCGGGGGCGCCCGAGGCATCCATCGTCATGCTGCGAGTCTGGCGCACACGGCCGACATCGCGGCGGATGCTCCGCCCGGCGTCGGACGATAGACTGGGAGGCTGTGCCGTTCGGCACACGTTCCCCGAAGCCCCAGGAGGCCCCGCCGTGCTCGCCGTCACCGATCTCGAGATCCGCGTCGGGGCGCGCCTGCTGATGGAGGACGTCTCGTTCCGCGTGACCGACGGCGACAAGATCGGGCTCGTCGGCCGCAACGGAGCCGGCAAGACGACCCTCACCAAGACGCTCGCCGGCGAGACGCTGCCGACCGGCGGCAAGATCGACCGATCGGGCGAGATCGGCTACCTCCCCCAGGACCCCCGCTCGGGCGACCCCGAGATGCTGGCCCGCACGCGCATCCTCGACGCCCGGGGCCTCGGCTCCCTCGTGCTCGGCATGCGCGAGGCGTCCGAGCAGATGGGAAACCCCGACCCGGTCGTCGCAGAGAAGGCGATGAAGCGCTACGGCAATCTGACCGACCGCTTCACGGCCCTCGGCGGCTATGCGGCCGAGGCCGAGGCCGCCTCGATCGCGTCGAACCTCAACCTGCCCGACCGCATCCTCGACCAACCCCTGAAGACGCTCTCGGGCGGCCAGCGCCGTCGCATCGAGCTCGCCCGCATCCTGTTCAGCGACGCCGAGACGATGATCCTCGACGAGCCGACCAACCACCTCGACGCCGACTCGGTCGTGTGGCTGCGCGAGTTCCTGAAGAACTACAAGGGCGGCGTGATCGTCATCAGCCACGACGTCGAGCTCGTCGGCGAGGTCGTGAACCGCGTGTTCTACCTCGACGCCAACCGCTCGGTCATCGACATCTACAACATGGGCTGGAAGCACTACCTGCGCCAGCGCGCAGCCGACGAGGAGCGCCGGAAGAAGGAGCGCGCCAACGCCGAGAAGAAGGCCGGCGCCCTGCAGCTGCAGGCGGCGAAGTTCGGAGCGAAGGCCTCGAAGGCCGCCGCCGCCCACCAGATGGTCGCGCGCGCCGAGAAGCTCCTCGCGGGCCTCGAGGAGGTGCGCCAGGTCGACCGCGTGGCGAAGCTGCGCTTCCCCACGCCGGCGCCGTGCGGACGCACGCCGCTCCAGGCCTCCGACCTGTCGAAGTCCTACGGCTCGCTCGAGATCTTCACCGCCGTCGACCTCGCGATCGACCGCGGCTCGAAGGTCGTCGTCATCGGCCTGAACGGTGCCGGGAAGACGACGCTGCTGCGGATCCTCGGCGGCGTGGACCGGCCCGACACCGGCCGGGTGGAGCCGGGCCATGGGCTGCGCATCGGCTACTTCGCGCAGGAGCACGAGACGATCGACGTCAAGCGCACCGTGCTCGAGAACATGATGAGCTCCTCGCCGAACCTCACCGAGACCGAGGCGCGCAAGGTGCTCGGCTCGTTCCTGTTCACGGGCGACGACTCGCACAAGCCCGCGGGCGTGCTCTCGGGCGGCGAGAAGACCAGGCTCGCGCTCGCGATGATCGTCGTCTCGGGCGCCAACGTGCTGCTCCTCGACGAGCCGACCAACAACCTCGACCCCGCGAGCCGCGACGAGATCCTCGACGCCCTCGCCCACTTCGAGGGCGCGGTCGTGCTCGTCTCGCACGACCCGGGGGCGGTCGAGGCCCTGAACCCCGAGCGGGTGCTCATCCTCCCCGACGGGGTGGAGGACCACTGGTCGGCCGAGTACCAGGAGCTGATCGAGCTGGCCTAGCGCCGATCGAGCAGCGCGTCCTCGACGTCGGCATCCGCGTCCTTGCGGGGCTTGGGCGCGCGCTTGGGCGGTCGCCCGCCCGACTTCGGCGCCGGCGCCTCACCGCGCTCGGATGCCTCCTCGTGCGCCTTGCGCTCCTGGTTCGCAGCCCACGCCAGTCCGATGAAGGCGAGCAGGGCGAACACGAACCACTGCAGGGCGTAGGAGAGGTGGGGGCCCTCGTCGCGCTCGGGCCGCGGCTGGGCGAGCGGGGGCTGCCGGGCGTCGTCGCCGGTCTGCACCAGGATGCCGTAGGCACCGGTGTAGCTCGGCTCGCCGACCCGTGCGGCGAGCTCCTCCAGGTCGATCGTCGCGAACTCGCGACCGGTCGACGTGCGCCCCTCGATGCGGCCCTCGCCGGCCTTCAGCCTCGCCGTGAGCTCCACCTCGCCCGCCGGGGGAGCGGGCACCTCGCCCGGTCGGCCGTCGGAGTCCTGCGGGATCCAGCCGCGGTCGACCATGAACACCTCGCCGGACTCGAGCCGGAACGGCGTGATCACCTCGAAGCCCGTACTGCCCTGCAGCGGGCGATTGCGCACGACGACCTCGTCGTCGGGCAGGTACTCGCCGCGCGCTTCGACGACCTGCCAGCGCTGATCGACGTCGAAGGCGTCGAGCGCCGGCAGCGCCTCGCCGACGGCGATCGGCTCGGCGTCGTAGTTCGCGTCGATGCGCGCGACCTCGGCGAGCGCCTCGGCGCGGCGGTTGAGCTGCCAGGTGCCGAGGGCCGAGCAGGCGATGGCGAAGACGACGACGAGTGCGAGGTAGCCGGCCCAGCGGGGGGCGAGCAGGAAGCGCCAGCGATTCATCCCGCGCCCTCCTCGCCGGTGCGGGCCGCGCCGTCGGCCGCCCCGCCGTCGCGCGGCGACGCGGGGGCCGGGTCGGGCGCCGACGGCGCCTCGTCGGCCGCGTCGGCCGCGAGCGCGAGGTCGGGCTCGCCCGAGGCGTCCGAGAACCGCGTCACCGCGACGGGGAATCCGCGCGCTTCGACGAAGCCGCGGAGGTAGTCGACGTGTGCATCGCAGGCGAGCCAGGTCTTCGTGCGGCCATCGGTGTGGATGCGGGGGTTTCGCCACTCGACCCGCCACGCGGCGGGCGACGAGCAGCCGGCCGGCGAGCAGGTCGGCTGCTCGGGGCCGCCGCCGAGCAGATCGAGGGGGCCGCTCACTTCGCCTCGCCGTGCTCGCCGGCGCCGCCGGCGTCGTCGGACTGGCCCGCCGGGCCGGCCGGGGGAGTCGATCCGCTCGGGCTCGAGGGCGCCGCCGGCAGCTGCCGATCGGGCGCGACCACGCGACCGGAGCGACCGGTTCCCTGCGCGTTCGCGAGCACCACGGCGACGTACGGCAGGAAGATCGCGCCAGCGGCGAAGACCACGAG
>JBDIAF010000230.1:0-3882 GCA_039812245.1 Agromyces sp.
GAACCCCTCGCAGTCGGCGTGGGCGGTCGCCACCCGCACCGCCCGACCGCGACGCGACGATCTGGCGGCCGCGCTCGCCGACGGCCGGGTGCTGCGCACCCACGTGCTCCGCCCCACCTGGCACTACGTGCATGCCGCCGACGCGCGGTGGCTGATCGAGCTCACGGCACCGCGCGTGCTGCCGGTCTTCGACCAGCAGCTCCGACCGCTGGCCGAGCGGATGCCCCGGCTGACCGCCGCGGTCGAGGCCGTGCTGTCCGAGGCATCCGATCGCACCCGCGCTGAAGTGGGCCGGGCGCTCGCCGAGCGCGGCTTCGAGCTCACCGGGCAGCAGCTCATGCTGCTGCTCGGGCGCCTCGAGATGCAGCTGCTCGTCTGCAGCGGGGTGCCCCGCGACGGCGAGCACACCTACGCCCTCATGGACGCCCGGGTGCCCGCCGCCCCGCCGCGCGAGCGCGAAGAGGCGCTCGGCGAGCTCGCCCTGCGCTACTGCACCTCGCACGGGCCGGCGACCGAGCGCGACCTCGCGTACTGGGCGACGCTGACGGTCACCGAC
Source organism: Agromyces sp. (assembly GCA_039812245.1). Classification (GTDB taxonomy): domain Bacteria; phylum Actinomycetota; class Actinomycetes; order Actinomycetales; family Microbacteriaceae; genus Agromyces. Next base: position 557 of record JBDIAF010000230.1, read on the forward strand.
GCCCGCCGGGGCATCGCCGCGGCCGCCTCCCGGCTCGAGTCGTTCGAGCACGACGGGCGCACCTTCTGGCAGGCGCCGGGGGCGTCGTCCGGCGCGGCGAGCGACTCGGCGCCCGCCGGTCATCTGCTGCAGGTGCTCGACGAGATGTACCGCGGCTACCAGGATTCGCGGTGGGTCATCGACGGCGAGGGCATCGTGCCGCGGGGCCGTGAGACGGCGGTCGGCATGGCCCTCGTCGACGGGCAGCTCGTGGCCGCGATGAAGCGCGCGGTCGCGACGAAGGCGGTGACGTTCTCGCTGCAGCCGCACCGGGCGCTCGCGTCCGACGAACGCGCGGCGATCGACGAGGCCGCGGCGCGGTACGGCTCGTTCCTCGGGCTCGAGGCGCGCGTCGCGTACGCCGACGTCACCGGCGAGGGATGACCCGACGCACGGGGTGAGCGGTGCCGGCCGGGCGATCGACGGCTTATCCAGCTCAGTCGGCAGCAGCCCCCGAGGCGAGGTCGCCGCGCGCCCGGTGAGCCGCACGCGCCTCGTCGACCGTGGAGTACGGGCCCTCGGGCGGCGCGTTCTCGAAGATCGACAGGTCGTACCCGTCGCGCACGTAGTACGTCCGCGTGTGCGGGTCGTGGATGATCTCCGCGCCGACGGCCTCGGCATCGATGTCGTTCATGCGATCCCCCTCATGCGATCCGGTGCCCTCACGTGATCGGCGCGTCGCCCGTCGGCGGCAGGAACCGCCGCGCCGCGTTCTCGCCCTCGCCTGCGGCCGAGTCGTCCGAGACCCACGGGCCGGTGCCCTCGCTGGGGTCGACGATCCCCTGCTCGAGCCAGGCGTAGTCCCCGCCGAGCACGCGCGACGAGAGGCGCTCGTCCGAGGCATCCGTGTTGTGCCAGAGCTCGTCGAGCAGCCGCTCGGTGCGATGGCGCGACTGCTCGGCGAAGGTGTGCGCCAGCTGGTAGGCGGCCCTGCCCTCGGCCGGCCGGTCCGCGGCGATCTTCGCGGCGTGCACGCACGACGCCGAGACGGCGAACAGCTCGGCGCCGATGTCGACGATGCGGGCGAGGAAGCCCTGCTTGCGTTCGAGCGCGCCCTGCCAGCGCGCCATGCCGTAGAAGGTCGCCCGGGCGAGCTTGCGGCTCGTGCGCTCGACGTAGCGCAGGTGCGGCGCGAGCGCGCCGAACTCGTCGAATGCGGTCGGCAGGTCGCCCTTGCCGGCGACGAGCTGCGGCAGCCACTTGGCGTAGAAGCCGCCGGCCGACGCGGCCGCCTTGAGCTTGCGGCCGAGGTCGAGCTCGGGGTCGATCAGCTCGCCCGCCGCGGTGAGGTGCGCGTCGACGGCCTCGCGGGCGATCAGCAGGTGCATGATCTCGGTCGAGCCCTCGAAGATGCGGTTGATGCGCAGGTCGCGCAGCATCTGCTCGGCGCCGACCGCGCGCTCGCCGCGGGCCCGAAGCGAGGCCGCGGTCTCGAAGCCGCGTCCGCCGCGGATCTGCACGAGGTCGTCGGCGATGCGCCAGGCCATCTCGCTCGACCAGAGCTTCGCGAGCGCGGCCTCGATGCGGATGTCCTTGCGCTCCTCGTCGGCGAGCAGCCCCGACAGGTCGACGACCGCCTCGAGCGCGAAGGTGGTCGCCGCGATGAACGCGAGCTTCTGCCCGACCGCGGCGTGCTCGCCGATCGGGTGACCCCACTGCACGCGCGCGTTGGACCACTCGCGGGCGATCTTGAGGCTCCACTTGCCGGCGCCGACGCAGATGGCTGGGATGGCGAGGCGACCGGCGTTCAGCGTGGTCAGGGCGATCTTCAGGCCCTGCCCCTCGCGGCCGATGAGGTTCTCGCGCGGCACGCGCACCTCGCGGAGCTCGGTGAGCCCGTTCTCGAGGCCGCGCAACCCCATGAACGCGTTCCTGCGCCGCACGGTGATGCCGGGGGCATCCGCCTCGACGATGAATGCGCTGATGCCGCCCGCCTGCCCGGCCGCTTTCTCCTCGGGCGTGCGCGGCACCCGGGCCATGACGACCAGCAGCTCGGCGACGACGCCGTTCGTCGTCCACAGCTTGGTGCCGTTCAGCACGTAGCTCTCGCCGTCGTCGCTCGGCACGGCGCTCGTCCGCAGTCGCGCCGGGTCGGAGCCCACGTCGGGCTCGGTGAGCAGGAACGCGCTGATGGCGCCCTTCGCGCAGCGGGGCAGGTACCGCCGCCGCTGCTCGGGCGTTCCCGCGAGCTTCAGCGGTTCGGGCAGGCCGACCGACTGGTGCGCCGACATCATCGCGACGATGGCCGGGCTGACCGAGCCGATGAGCGCGAGGGCGTGGTTGTAGGCGACCTGGCTGAGGCCGAGGCCGCCGTACTCGACGGGGATCTTCATGCCGAAGCAGCCGAGCTCGGCGAGGCCCGCGATGTACTCGTCGGGGATGCGCGCGTCGCGCTCGATGACGGAGCCGTCGAGGGTGCGCAGGTACGCCTCGAGCTCGGCGAGGAACGCCCGCCCGCGTCGCTGCTGCTCGGGGTCGGGGCGCGGCTGCGGGTGGATCAGCGACAGGTCGAACTGCCCGAGGTACAGCCCCTTCGCGAAGCTCGGTCTCTGCCAGTCCTGCTCGCGGGCGGCCTCGGCGACCGCGCGGGACTGCTGCTCGTCGACGTGTGCGCCGGCGTTCTCACGGGTGGTGCTCATGGCGGACCTCCTCGTTGCGGTCAATCTACGCCGCGCGCGCCGGGGTGGGAACCGCCCCGGCCGTCGACGCTCACCCGGTCTGCTCGGCGAGCCCGACGATGATGCCGGAAGGCCCCCGCACGTAGCAGAGCCGGAACACGCCCTCGTAGTCGCCGACGCCGCGCAGCGGCACCCCGCCGTGCGGCCGGAGCCGTTCGAGGGTGTCGTCGAGGTCGTCGACCGCGAACATCACCCGGTGCATGCCGACGATGTTGTGCGGCGGGTCCTGGGGCGAGAACGCGGATGCCACGGGGTTCAGGTACCTGCTCAGCTCGAGCGCGCCCCGGCCGTCGGGCGTGCGCAGCATCGCGATCTCGCAGCGGATGCCGTCGAGTCCGACGCACTCGTCGGCGAACTCGCCCTCGACGACGCTGCGCCCGTCGACCTCGAGGCCGAGCTCGGTGAAGAACGCGATCGCCTCGTCCATGTCGTCGACGACGATGCCGACGTTGTCCATCCGCTGCACGGCCATGGCCAGAGCCTTGCACGGCCGACGCGCGGCGTCGAGGGGGTGATATTCACTACAACGCCCTGCCGAAGTTCGTCGTCTCGACGACGCTGAAGGGCCCGCTCGACTGGAATGCGACCCTCGTCGAGGGCGACCTGGTC
>JBDIAF010000231.1:0-3868 GCA_039812245.1 Agromyces sp.
CGAGGAATCTCGCCACCACGACCCCGTGCTGGTCCACGCCGGCGATCAGCTGACGGAACGTCACGGGCTCGCCGCGGCGGAGCACCGCGACGACGTGCGCCGCCTGCTCGCGGATCGACACGAGCGGCGCATGCAGGTGGTCGAGCCCGACGACCGGGATCTCGCGCGGCGTGAGCGCGAGGGTCGCGAGCGCCGCGAAGTCCTCGGCCGAGAGCGTCCACACCAGTTCGGGAGCGCGCCGGCGGAAGCGCTCCTCCAGTCGCACCACCCTCGCGTGCCGGCGCCCTTCGCGCTCGAGGCCGGCGGCGAACCAGCGCGCCGCCTCCTTGAATGCGCGGTACTGCAGCAGGCGCGCGAAGAGCAGGTCGCGGGCCTCGAGCAGCGCGACGTCCTCGGCGTCGACGAGCTCGCCCTGCGGCAGCAGCCCCGCGACCTTCAGGTCGAGCAGGGTCGCCGCGACGACGAGGAACTCGCTGGCCTGGTCGAGCTCCTCCGCGGAGTCGAGGCCCTTCAGATACGAGATGAACTCGTCGGTCACCTTCGAGAGCGACACCTCGGTGATGTCGAGCTCGTGCTTGGTGATGAGCGAGAGCAGCAGGTCGAAGGGGCCCTCGAAGTTCGACAGCGCGACGCGGAACCCCGGCTCGGTCGCCTCGGGCACGGCCGTCGCGGCGTCGGCCGTCACGACGTCGGATGCCTCGGCCGAGGCATCCGACTCGTGCTGCGCCTCGCCGGGTGCGCCAGGGGCGTCCGGCTCGTGCACTGCCTCGACCGGCGAGGGCGCCTCAGGCGACCGCGCCACGGGACACCAGCTCGCGGGCGAGCTGCCGGTAGGCCTTCGACGCCTGGTGCTCGGGCGCGAACTCGGTGATCGGCGTCGCGGCCACCGTCGCGTCGGGGAACTTGACCGTGCGCGTGATCACGGTCTCGAGCACGCGGTCGCCGAAGGCGTCGACGACCCGCTCGAGCACCTCGCGGGAGTGGAGGGTGCGCGCGTCGTACATGGTCGCGAGGATGCCGTCGAGGGTGATCGCGGGATTGAGGCGGTCGCGGACCTTGTCGATCGTCTCGATGAGCAACGCCACGCCGCGCAGCGCGAAGAACTCGCACTCCAGCGGGATGACGACGCCGTGGCTGGCCGTGAGCGCGTTGACGGTGAGCAGGCCGAGCGAGGGCTGGCAGTCGATGAGGATGACGTCGTAGTCGGCCGAGACCCGGCGCAGCACGCTCGCGAGGATCTGCTCGCGAGCGACCTCGGTGACGAGGTGCACCTCGGCGGCCGAGAGGTCGATGTTCGCGGGGATCACGTCGAGCCCGGGCACGCTCGTGTGCTGGATGGCGTCGGCGGGCTCGATGCCGCGCGAGAGCAGCAGGTCGTAGATCGTCGGCACCTCGTGCGTCTGCACGCCGAGGCCTGCAGAGAGCGCGCCCTGCGGGTCGAAGTCGACGGCGAGCACGCGGCGGCCGTACTCGGCGAGGGCTGCGCCCAGGTTGATCGTGGTGGTGGTCTTGCCGACGCCGCCCTTCTGGTTGCAGAGGGCGATGATGCGCGCGGGGCCGTGTTCGCGCAGCTGCGGAGGCTTGGGGAACTCGCGGAACGGCCGACCGGTGGGACCGAGCTTCGACCCCTGACGAACCTCTGCGGTCGCGGTGTCGTGCTTCGCGTCGGTCACGTGCGATCTCTCTTCTCGTCGGTGCGGTTCGCCTGCCGCTCGCGGTGGCGCGGTGCCGGCGCGGGCGATGCTTGGTCGATTCTAGCGAGCACGGGGGTGGGCGGTCGTGTACATCTCCCGGAGTGTATCGGCCGTGACGAGCGTGTAGATCTGCGTCGTGGCCACCGAGGAGTGGCCCAACAGCTCCTGGACGACGCGCACGTCGGCGCCGCCCGACAGGAGGTGCGTCGCGAACGAGTGCCGCAGCGTGTGCGGCGAGATGCGATCGGCGAGCTCAGCGCGCTCTGCGGCGTCCTTGATCGCCTGCCACGCGGCCTGCCGACGCAGGCGCCCGCCGCGGGCGCCCAGGAACAGGGCGGGCGTGGATCGCCCCTTCGCCGAGAGCCCCGGACGCACGCGCACGAGGTACGCGTCGACCGCACGGCGGGCGTAGCTGCCCAGGGGCACGATGCGCTCCTTGCCGCCCTTGCCGAACAGTCGCACCACCTCGGCGTCGACGAGGTCGTCGACGTTCAGGCCGACCGCCTCCGACACGCGGGCGCCCGTCGCGTAGAGCAGCTCCAGCAACGCCTTGTCGCGCACGCGCAGCGGGTCCTCGCCGTCCGTGGCCGCGAGCAGCGCCTCGACCTCGGCGATCGAGATCGCCTTCGGCAGGCGCGCGGGCAGCTTCGGCGGCTTCACCTCGCGCGCGGCGTCCTGCTCGGTGACGCCCTCCTCGGCCAGGAAGCGGTGCAGGCCCCGCACGGCCGAGAGCACGCGCGCGACGGAGGAGCTTGCGAGGGGCGGCTGCCGGTCGGCGCTGAGGTGACGCTGGAAGCCGGCCACCTCGACGGGGCCGGCGGCCGCCGGGCCCGTGAGCCCGTTCGCCCGCAGCCAGTCCTCGTACATCGCGAGATCGCGCCGGTACGACGCGATCGTGTTCTGCGCGAGGCCGCGCTCGACGGCCAGGTGCCGCAGGTAGCCGTCGATCTCGCGCGCGCTCACGCCCCGGATGCCTCCCGGCCCGCCTTGCCCGCCCACGGCGCGTCGGCGGGAGCGAGCGTCGCCCAGTCGCGCGCACGAGCCGCGGCCGCGGCCAGCACCGCGATCTGCAGCGGCGCGTTCGAGAGCCGCCGTGCGAGCACCGCGTCGACGCACTCGTCGAGGTCGACCCACCTGATCACCATGTCGGCCTCTTCGTCGGTACGCGCGTAGGCCTCGGCCGTCGCTCGCAGGCCGCGAGCGAGGAACACCCGGATCGCCTCGTCGCTGCCGCCGGGCGAGGTGTGCAGGTCGGCGAGCACCGCCCAATCCGATGCCTCGAGGTCGGCCTCCTCGGCGAGCTCGCGCTGAGCGGCGAGCAGGGGCGACTCCCCCGCGACGTCGAGCAGGCCGGCCGGGATCTCCCAGTCGCGCATGCGGATCGGATGGCGGTACTGGCGGATCAGCAGCACCCGGTCGTGCTCGTCGAGTGCGAGCACGCCCACCGCGCCCGTGTGGTCGACGAAGTCGCGCGTGACGGGCACGCCGAGGTACTCGAAGGTCTCGCGGCGGATGTCCCACACACGACCCTCGAGCACCCGCTCGCCGTGCAGCAGCCGCGGTTCGGCCGGCTCGTCGACGAGCGGGGTCTCGAACTCAGGCATCCGCGTCGTCGAACAGCTTGCTCGCACGCTGGCGCTCGAGCGCCGCGCCGACCAGGCCGCGGAACAGCGGGTGCGGCGAGTTCGGCCGGCTGCGCAGCTCGGGGTGCGCCTGCGTCGCGACGTAGAACGGGTGCACCTCGCGCGGCAGTTCGACGTACTCGACGAGGTTGCGGTCGGGCGAGAGGCCCGAGAAGCGCAGCCCCGCCTCGGCGATGCGCTCGCGGTAGGCGTTGTTCACCTCGTAGCGGTGACGGTGCCGCTCGGAGACCTCGGTCGAGCCGTAGAGCTCGGCGACGATCGACCCCTCGTCGAGCTTCGCGGGGTAGAGACCGAGGCGCATCGTGCCGCCGAGGTCGCCGCCGGCGATGATCTCGACCTGCTCCTCCATGGTGGCGATCACCGGGAACTCGGTGTCGGGGTCGAACTCGCTCGACGAGGCGCCGGGCAGGCCCGCGACGTTCCGCGAGTACTCGATCACCATGCACTGCAGGCCGAGGCAGAGCCCCAGCACGGGGATGGCGTTCTCACGGGCGAAGTGCAGCGCGCCGAGCTTGCCCTCGATGCCGCGCA
>JBDIAF010000232.1:0-3868 GCA_039812245.1 Agromyces sp.
CTCGCGACCGCGGCCAGGGCCACAGCCGCAGCCGAGGCCGCAGCCGCCGCCGAACCCGCGGCCGCAGCCGCCGCCGCGATCACCCGCGACCCGCTAGCGTCGTCTGATGGACCTGCTCGACGTCTGGCCGCTCTTCGGACTCCGCCTGCTCACCCCGCGACTCGAGCTCCGGCCGATCCGCGACGAGGACCTTCCCGCGCTCGCCGACGCCGCCCTCGCCGGGGTGCACGACCCGGCACGCACGCCCTTCGCGATGCCCTGGACCGACGCGCCCCGCGAGCAGCTGCTGCCGAACCTCGCCCGATACGTCTGGCAGGAGCGCGCGGCGATCCGCCCCGGCACCTGGAACCTGCTGTTCGCCGTGCTGGAGGACGGCCGGCCGATCGGCGTGCAGGACCTGCGCGCCGTCGACTTCGCAGCGCTGCGCACCGTGTCGAGCGGCTCGTGGCTCACCCGCTCGCGTCACGGCGACGGCCTCGGCACCGAGATGCGCGCCGCGCTGCTGATGTTCGCCTTCGACGAGCTGGGCGCCGAGGTCGCCGAGTCGGGCGCGTACGACTGGAACGCGCCGTCGCTCGCGGTGTCGACGAAGCTCGGCTACCGCGAGAACGGCATCGCCCGCGTCGCGCCGAAGCCCGGCGTCCTCGAGACCGAGGTGCGGCTGCGGCTCGAGCCGGGCTGGCTCCGCCGCCCCGACTGGGCGCTCCGGGTCGAGGGCGCCGACGCGGCGCGCGCCGCGCTGCTCGGCTGAATCGCGAGCGGCGCGGCTCCCAGCGCATGGGCAATCGCATGACACGGCGGATGCCCCGGACCCACGGGCCGAGGCATCCGCCAGGCTCGCCCAGCGCCCAGCGCCCAGCGCCCAGCGGCCCAGCGGCCCAGCCGCGAGCGCGAGCTGCCCAGCTGCCCGGCCGACGAACCCCGCGCCTACCCGCCGCTCATCGTCCGCGCGATGTCGGCGGCGGAGTCGCCGGCGCGCTTCAGCACGTACGCCACGAGCCCGAGCGCGGCGAGCGTCAGCACGAGCATGATCGTCGACACCGCGGCGATCTCGGGCCGCAGCCCGCTGCGCAGCGCGCTGAGCACGTACACGGGCCACGGCGTCTGGCCCGACACGCTCACGAACGCCGCGATCACGGTGTTGTCGAGGCTCAACGTGAACGACAGCAGGAAGCCGGCGAGCACGGCGGGCATCGCGAGCGGCAGCGTGACCCGGCGGAACGTCGTCACGGGCCGCGCGTACAGGTCCGCCGAGGCCTCCTCGAGCTTCGCGTCGAGTCCGACGAGGCGGGCGCGCACGAGGTAGGCGACGACCGCGATCGAGAACAGCGAGTGCCCGACGACGAGGCGCACGACCCCGTTGTTGAACAGGCCGATGCCGGCGTCCTGGCCGAGGGTCACCATCCACGGCAGCAGCGACACGGCGTCGACGATCTCGGGCGTCACCGAGACGAGCAGCAGCAGCCCGAGCAGCCACAGCTGCCAGCGGCCGGGGTTGCGCGCCATCGCGAGGCCCGCGAGGGCGCCGAGCAGGGTGGCGACGACGGCGGCGATGACGCCCGTCGACACCGACACCCACACCGCGTCGCGCACGGCCGGCTTCGTGAAGAGCGCGAAGAACGACTCGACGCCGAAGTGGTCCCAGCTGACGAGCAGGCGACCGACGTTGAACGACGAGACGATCACCACCGCGATCGGCAGGAACAGGAAGCCGAGCACGATGACGCCCCAGATGCCGAACAGGCGGTCGGAGACGGTCCGGGTCTGCGGGCGGCTCATGCGCGCACCTCCTCTGCGATTCGATCCACCGGGCCGGTGGCGGGATCGGAGTCGGGACGACGGCCGGAACCGCCGCCGGATCCGCCGCCTGGGGTCCCACCGGTGCCGCCGCCGGCGCGTCCAGCCCCGGCGGATGCCTCGACCGGCCCCAGCACGAGCCGGTGCTCCCGGCGGAACGGCAGGGTGACCAGCCAGACGAGGCCGGCGCCGATCGCCACGGAGAGCAGGATGATCGCGATGAGCACCACGGCCATGGCCGAGCCGAGCGACCAGTTCATCGCCGTCTGGAACTGGCCGGCGACGAGCTGCCCGACCATGTTGCCCTTCGCCCCGCCCAGCACGGTCGCCGTGATGTAGTCGCCCATGAGCGGGATGTAGACGAGCAGCACGCCGGCGACGATGCCGGGTTGCGCGAGCGGCAGGGTGACGCGGAAGAAGGTCGTCCACTTGCCTGCTCCCAGGTCGGCGGATGCCTCGCGCAGGGGCCCGCTCACCCGGTCGAAGGCGACGAAGAGCGGCAGGATCATGAGCGGCAGGTAGTTGTACACGACCCCGAGCAGCACCGCTTGGCGCGTGTTCAGGATCTCGAAGGCGGGCAGGCCGATGCCCTGGGCCAGCGTCGAGAGCCAGCCCTCGGGCGCGAGCAGCACCTGCCAGCCGATCGTGCGGACGAGGAAGTTGGTCCAGAACGGCACCATGACGAGCGCGACGAGCAGGCCGCGACGCTCGGGGCGCACCTTCACGGCCATCCAGTACGCCACCGGCATGCCGACGACGAGGCAGATGGCGGTTCCCGCGAGGCCGATCCACAGCGTGTTCAGGAACGTCGTGAAGAACGTCGGGGTGAACACCTCCGCGTAGCGGTCGAACGAGAGGTGCTCGAGCGAGTGCGTCTGGAAGATGTCGGGCTTCTCGCCGAGGCTGAAGACGAACACCATCGCGACGGGGATCACGAAGAAGCAGACGAGCCAGGCCCAGGCGGGCAGGGCGAGCAGGATTCCCGAGTACTTACGCACCTGCGGCCGCCTTCACCTTGGTCGAGATCTCGACGATGCGCTCCTGCGCCTCGGTGAGCTCGCCCTCGTGCATCGTCGCCAGTTGCTCCTCCGTGAAGAAGACGAGGTCGAGCATCTCGACGCCGGCCTCGTTCGCCGCCTCCTCGATGCCGGCAGCGCCCGTGTGGTAGCCGATGTACTCGACCTCGGCGAGGGCGTTCTCGGGCTCGAGCACCCAGTTGATGAACGCGTGGGCCGCCTCGGGCGAGGGGGCGCCGGCCGGGATCGCCCAGTTGTCCATCCACAGCTCGGTGGTGGGACCGCCGAGCACCCACTTCCACCGCTCCGGCCGGTTCGCGGTCTCGAGGATGCCGAGCCGCGCGTCGCCGTTGAACGCCTGCAGCAGTGCCTGCGTGCCCTGCGGGATCGCGCCGGAGCCCGGGTTCGAGTCGAAGGCCGAGATGTGGGGGGCGAGCTCGTTCACGAGGAACGCCTCGGCGGCGTCGAGCTCGTCGGGATCGGTGGTGTTCCAGTCGATGCCGTTCGCCCAGAAGTACAGGCCCGTGAGCTCGGCGGGGTCGTCGAGCAGGCTCGTCCTGCCGCTCGCCTCGTTCATGGCCGCGTCGATGAAGTCGTTCCAGTCGGTGAGCTCGCGCTGGATGACCTCGGTGTCGTAGACGAACCCGGTCGTGCCCCACGCCTTGCACACCGAGTAGCGGTTCTCGGGGTCGAAGGTGCGCCCGAGGAACTCGGGGTCCATGTGCTTCAGGTTCGGGATGAGCTCGTGGTTCAGCGGCTCGAGCAGCCCGTGGTCGGCCATCGGCTGGATGAACAGGCCCGTGGGCACGACGATGTCGTAGCCCGAGGTGCCACGGGCGCCGACGAGCTTCGCGACCATCTCCTCGTTCGAGCTGAACGACGAGACGGTGATCTTCGGCCCGAGCTCGGCGGTGAAGCCCTCGAGCACCTCGGGGGCGTCGTAGTCGCCCCACGTGAAGATCGACACCTTGCCCTCGAGCGCGCCCCCGCTCGCCTGCGCGGCCGCCGACGTCGAGGTCGGGGCGCAGCCGGCGAGCAGGCCCGCCGCGCCGGCG
>JBDIAF010000233.1:0-3857 GCA_039812245.1 Agromyces sp.
CCGCTTCGCCATGCACACGCTGTAGCGCTCTCCGCGGTAGGGGCCGAAGAGCGGCACGACCTCGTAGCCGTGCTTGGCGTAGAGCGCCTGCGCGGGCAGGTGCAGGGTGCCGGTCTCCAGCACGAGCTCTGCGAGCCCCTGCGCCGAGGCATCCGCCTCGATGGCGTCGAGCAGGCGACCGGCGACACCCAGCCCCCGTGCGCGCTCGTCGACGAACATGCGCTTCAGCTCGCCCCGACCCGCGAAGTCGGGGGCGTGCTCGTCGTCGGCGTGCCCACCGACGACGAGGGCCGCGATGCCGATTGCGGTGCCGGCTTCGTCGCGTGCGACGAAGAGGCGCACGCCGGATGCCTCGAGCTGCGAGACGTCGAGCAGGAAGCAGGCCTCGGGCGGGTAGCCGAGCGAGAACGAGTACGCGCTCGAGGCGGCGAGGAGGCGCTCGATCTCGGGCTGGCGGGGCGGTTCGACTGCGACGGTGACGGCTGTGCTCACCGTGCCGACCGTACGCGGCCCGTGTTACCGGGCTGTTTCCCAGCCTGATCGGGTATCGTTGCCGGGTCGGTTCTGGACACCGCGCGGTGCGCGGATGGGTTTGTGAGTCCAATGGGCCGGTTCCGCGACATCGGGTCGCGGATAGTCACCGTATGTGAACGGCCCCGGTCGACGATGCTCCGGGTTCTCGATGCTGCTGTGCGCGCGACTCGCGCGGTGCGGCGGCATCGCCATGTACACGAGTACAACCCAGGAAGTCATCCATGCCCAAGAACAAGAAGCCCGCCGGCGGTCGCGCCCAGAACTTCGACCCCTCGTACGCGAAGGGCGGCCACAAGGGGCGGCCCGCCGGCTCGTCCGGGAAGCCGGGCTCGCGCAGCCCCGGCCATCGCGGATACCGTCCCGAGGAGGATGCCCCGCGCAAGGAGCGCTGGACCCGCGAGGAGCGCATCGAGAGCGGCCGCGCCCCCCACCGCTCGCAGCGCGACGGCCGCGACGACTCGCGCGGCCACGGCCGCGATGACCGTGGCCCGCGTCGCGACGACCGCGCCGGCTCGTACGGTCGCGACTCGTACCGCCGTGACGACCGCCCCGCCCGCTCCTACGACCGGTTCGACCGCGGCCCGCGCCGGGTCGACCGCGACGACCGCGCGCCGCGCCGCCTCGACCGCGACGACCGCGGCCCGCGTCGTGACTTCGACCGCGGCGATCGCCCGGCGCGTTCGTACGACCGTGACGACCGTGGCCCGCGCCGGTTCGACCGCGATGACCGCGGCCCGCGTCGCGATTTCGACCGCGGCGATCGCCCGGCTCGTTCGTTCGACCGGGATGACCGTGGCCCGCGTCGCGACTTCGACCGCAACGACCGCCCGGCTCGTTCGTACGATCGTGACGAGCGCGGCCCCCGCCGCGACTTCGACCGCAACGACCGCCCTTCGCGTTCGTTCGACCGTGACGACCGCGGACCCCGTCGGTACGACCGCGACGACCGCGCGCCGCGTCGCGACTTCGACCGGAGCGACCGCCCGGCGCGTTCCTACGACCGCGACGCCCGCGGCCCCCGCCGCGACTTCGACCGCCCCGGCTTCCGCGACTCGGAGCGGCGCCCCTCGTCGTTCTACCCCGCGAAGGACGAGCGCCCGCAGTTCTCCCCGGCCGACGACGTGGTGCTCGAGCGCCTCGAAGCCCAGGCCATCCAGGCCGACGAGGTCGACGGCATCGGCTTCGCCGAGCTCGGCCTCGGCGGCAACATCGTGCGCACCCTGAACGAGCTCGGCGCGGTGTCGCCCTTCCCCATCCAGGCGGCGACGATCCCCGTCGTGCTCGAGGGACGCGACGTGCTCGGCCGCGGCCGCACCGGCTCGGGCAAGACCATCGCCTTCGGCGCCCCCACGGTCGAGCGCCTCATGCGCCTCTGGGCCGAGCAGCTGAAGGACGCGCCCAGCGGCCCCGACGGCCGCCGCAAGCGCCAGCTCGGTCGCGCGCCCCGCGCGCTCATCCTCGCGCCGACGCGCGAGCTCGCCCTGCAGATCGACCGCACCGTGCAGCCGATCGCGCAGTCGGTGGGCCTGTTCACCACGCAGGTGTACGGCGGCGTGCCCCAGGCGCGGCAGGTCGGGGCGCTGCGCCGCGGCGTCGACATCGTCATCGGCACGCCCGGCCGCGTCGAGGACCTCGTCGAGCAGGGCCACCTCGACCTCTCGCAGGTCGTCATCAGCGTGCTCGACGAGGCCGACCACATGTGCGACCTCGGCTTCCTCGAGCCCGTGCAGCGCATTCTCCGCCGCACCGCCGAGGGCGGCCAGAAGCTGCTGTTCTCGGCCACGCTCGACACGGGCGTCGCGACCCTCGTCGACGAGTTCCTCGTCGAGCCGGCGGTGCACGAGGTCGCGGGGGAGGACCAGGCATCCGGCACCATCGACCACCGCGTGTTCGTGATCGACAACCGCGACAAGCGCGACATCGTCGCCCGCCTCGCCGACCGCGCCGGCAAGACGCTCGTGTTCACGCGCACCCGCTCGTTCGCCGAGGACCTGACCGAGCACCTCGAGGATGCGGGCGTGCTCGCGGTCGCCCTGCACGGCGACCTCAACCAGGCCAAGCGCACGCGCAACCTCGAGCGGCTCACGAGCGGTCGGGTCGACGTGCTGGTCGCGACCGACGTCGCCGCCCGGGGCATCCACGTCGACGACATCGACCTGGTGATCCAGGCCGACGCGCCCGACGAGTACAAGACCTACCTGCACCGCTCGGGCCGCACGGGCCGCGCCGGCCGCACCGGTCGGGTCATCACGCTCATCCCGCGCAACCGCCAGCGCCGCCTCAGCGAGCTGCTCGGCCGTGCCGAGATCGAGGTCGACTTCGAGGACGTGCAGATCGGCGACGAGCTGCTCGTCGAGGTCGGCCGGGTCGAGGCGGCCGTCGCCGAGTAGCGCCCGCGGGCGGGCATCCGAGCGAATGGATGCCCGCGGCCGCCGGTTTGCAGGATGAGGGGCGCCATCCCTCGCATATGCGGGGATGACGCCCCTCATCCTGCGTTCTGGGCCGGGAAGCGTTGACCGCCGACCGCGCTCGAGTTCCGTGCGGAGTCACATGCCGGGATGCCCCGAGCAGTCGACCGTGCTGGGCTCGGTCGAGCCCTCGGCGTACGCGGCGTCGGCCGAGACGTGCTTGCCGCCGTAGTACATGTCGCACGAGAGCGATCCGGGCGTCGTGCTCGTCGCCGTGAAGGTCCAGGGCTCGGAAGCCGTCGTGCTGCCGCAGTTGGACTGCATGACCATGACGACCGGCCCGACGGCGGAGGCGGTGCGCACGACGGGATCGCCGCCGGGCTGGAAGGCCGAGTAGCTCAGCTCGATGGGCGTCGTGTCGTCGTCGGCCGCGACGACGAAGGTCACGACGCCCGGCGAAGACGGGTCGGCGGGGCAGTCGCCGTCGGCGATGGGCACGACGGTCAGGCCGGGGGCTGGTGGGGTCGTCGGCGGCTGGGGTGCTGTCGGCGTCGAGGAGGCCGCCGTCGTCGGAGCGGTCGTGGTGGGGGCAGCCGAGGGCGGCGCACTGCCGTTCGCGCAGCCGCTCATCAGTGCTGCGGCGGCCAGCACGGTCATCGCGACGAGTGCCGATGCGCCCTTCCTGCGTCTCTGCATGGGCGTCAGTGTACGGGGCGGCGAAGGGGGCGACTCGAGGACACGGGAAGCATCATTCGGATCGGGTGATGCGGCGACCCGCCGAGTTCGCGACGCTCGAAGCAGTCGATCCGAGGGGGACACGCATGCCGGATGCCGGAGCTGCCACGACTGCCAGCAGAGGGCCCGCGAGCCGGCGCCTCCGCTCGTCGCGCCTCGCCCGGGGGGGGGCGGCCGCGC
>JBDIAF010000234.1:0-3851 GCA_039812245.1 Agromyces sp.
GCACGCGCTCGGCGATCGCCCGGTCCTCGTCATCCATCCCGGGGCTCAGCCCGCGCGCGCCTCGAGCACGGCCATCGCGGCGTTGTGGCCGCCGATGCCGCTGACCGCGCCGCCGCGCACCGCGCCCGAGCCGCAGAGCAGGATCCGCGGATGCCCAGTGGCGACGCCCCAGCGCTCGGCCGGCGTCGTGAGGGGCGAGCCCGGCTCGGCCCACGGCCACGACAACGGCCCGTGGAAGATGTTGCCGCCGGGCATGCGCAGCGCCGCCTCGAGGTCGCGCGTGGTCTTCGTCTCGATGCAGGGGCGGCCGTGCGCGTCGCGGGCGATCACGTCCTCGATCGGCTCGGCGAGCACCGAGTCGAGCGAGGCCAGCACCGCTGCCTGCAGGCGCTCGCGCAGCTCGTCGGGGGAGAAGCGCTCGGCGAGCCGGTCGGGCACGTGCAGGCCGAACACCGTCAGGGTGTGCGCGCCCGAGGCGGCGAGCTCGGGCGAGAGGATCGACCGGTCGCTCAGGGTGTGGCAGTAGATCTCGCAGGGCAGCGGATCGGGGATGCCGCCTCGGGCCGCCGTCGCGAAGGCCGCGTCGAGCTGCGAGGCGAGCTCGTTGATGTGGAAGGTGCCGGCGAACGCCTGCTCGGGGTCGACCTCGGCGTCGCGCAGCCGCGGCAGCCGGGTGAGCAGCATGTTCACCTTCACCTGCGCGCCCTCGGGTGCGGCGAGGTGGCGCAGCCGTTCGCGCACGACGGGCGGGATGCCCGCGACGCGGTCGTCGCTGAACGGGGGCTGGTCGCGAGGGGCGATGGATGCCCCGGCGTCGCCGTCGTGTGCGCCGTCGTGCCGCGCGCCGGCGGCGAGCAGCCGGTCGAGCACGGCGGCGGCGACGTCGGCGAGCAGCACGCCGCCGGCAACACGGTGCTCCGCGCCGTCGAGCACGTACCGCACGCGTCCGTCGGGCGAGACGCCGAGCACCTCTGCGCCGGTCAGGAGCTCGGCCCCGGCCGCGCGGGCGGCGCGCTCGAGCTCGCCCGTGACCGCCCCCATGCCGCCGACGGGGACGTCCCAGTCGCCGGTGCCGCCGCCGATGACGTGGTAGAGGAAGCAGCGGTTCGCGTCGAGCGAGGGGTCGTCGAGCGCGGTGAAGGTGCCGATGAGCCCGTCGGTGGCGACGACGCCGCGCACGAGGTCGCTCGCGAACCGCTCGTCGACGGCGGCGCCGAGCGGCTGCTCGACGAAGTCGCGCCACACCCGGTCGTCGCCGACGAGGGCGCGGGCCTCGTCGCGCGTCGGCAGCGGCTCGGTGAGGGTGGGGAAGAGCGCGCGGGCGAGGCATCCGGTGTCGTCGCCGAACGCCCGCCAGGCGTCGACGTCGCCCTCGGCGCCGACGCGGGCGAAGGCCGCGCGCTGCGCCGCGTCGTCGGGGTCGCGCTCGACGAGCAGCCCCCGGGCGGGGTCGGCCGGGTCGGGGGTGTACGACGAGAAGCGGCGGCGCACGAGCTCGAGCTCGAGGCCGAGGTCATCGACGATGCGCCGCGGCAGCAGGCTCACGAGGTAGGAGTAGCGGCTGAGGCGAGCCTCGACGCCGCCGAAGGCCTGCGCCGACACCGCGGCGCCGCCGAGGTGGTCGTCGCGCTCGAGCAGCAGCACGTCGAGCCCGGCGCGGGCGAGGTAGGCGGCGGCGGTCAGGCCGTTGTGGCCGCCGCCGAGGATCACGACGTCGTGGGCGCGCATGCCTTCGAGCGTAGCCGCGGAGAAGGCTGGGCTCGACGGGGGTCGACGCCGTCGGTGGCGTGCGCTTGACTCGGCCCATGGACATCGCCTTCATCGCCGGCTTCGGCCCCATCGGCACCGCCGACTCCGCCTCGCACGACTTCTGGGCGGGCGCGCTCGGCATCCCCTTCCACGAGAACGCGCCCGGCTACTTCCACACCGAAGAGGTCGCGGGGGCGAAGGCCTTCGCGATCTGGCCGCTCGCGCAGGCCGCCGAGGCGACGTTCGGCACCGCCGACTGGCCCGCCGACCTTCCCGTGCCGCAGGCGTGGATCGAGTTCGACGTCGCCGCGCCCGAGCTCGTCGGGCCCGCCGTCGACGAGCTGCGCGCGAAGGGGTGCGAGGTGCTCGCCGAGGTGCGCCTCGAGCCGTGGGGCCAGACGACCGCACGGGTGCAGAGCCCCGAGGGGCTGCTCGTCGGCATCAGCTACACGCCGTGGATGCACGAGCCGGGCGCCTCCGAGGGAGGCGCCCGGGCCGAGTAGTCGGGACGGTCGGCGTGCGCCGTCAGCGCGCCCGCCGCATCGCTCGCACGCCGACCGCGATGCCGATCGCGCAGGTGACGATCGCCGCGACGACGCCCCCGACCACCGCGAGTGCACCGAAGTCGCCGGCCAGCAGGGCGCGCTCGGCGCCCACGAGGTAGCTGAGCGGATTCACCGCGGCGGCCACCCGCATCCATTCGGGACCGTCCTCGAGCGGCAGCAGCATGCCGGAGAGGATCATCAGCGGGAACAGCAGCGTCTGGTGCACCATCCAGAACATCCAGTCGCGATTCCGGCAGGCGAGCGCGAGCGTGTAGCTCAGGGCGCCGAAGCCGATGCCGAACACCGCGAGCACGGCGAGCCCCGCGACGAGGCCGAGCGGGTCGACCGCGAAGCCGAAGGGCACGGCGACCACGACGACGATCGTGCCCTGCACGACGAGCGGCACGACCTCCTTCAGCGCCCGGCCGACGAGCAGCGCGCTGCGCGAGAGCGGCGCGACGAGGGTGCGCTCGTGCGAGCCGGTCTGCATCTCGAACAGCAGGTTCGCCCCGGTCGAGGCGGTGCCGAACAGCGCCACCATGACGAGGATGCCCGGGACGAACCACTGCAGGGTGCCGGCCACGTCGCCGCCGGCCGCGCCGATGAGCAGTGGGCCGAACAGGCCGAGGAAGACGAGCGGCTGCACGAGCGAGAAGACGACGCTGAACGGGTCGCGCACCAGGGGGCGCGACTCGCGGGCGAAGACGGCGGCGGTGTCGCGCACGAATCCGGTGGGGCGGGCGGAGGCCTCGCCGTGGGTGATGGTGGTCATGATGATGCTCCTTCGTGTGTCGGGGGCGTGCGATCAGGCGGCGACGAGCTCGTCGGCGGGCGCAGCGCTCGCGGACTCCTCGCGGAGGCTGCGGCCCGTGAGCGCGAGGAAGACGTCGTCGAGCGTGGGGCGGCGGTGCGTCGCCGAGGCGACCTCGAGGCCGGCGGCATCGAGCTCGCGGATGCGGCGGGGCAGCGCGTGCTCGCCGTCGCCGACGGTGACGACGACCCTGCGCGGGTCTGCCGGGTCGAGCTCGCCGCCCAGGCGGGCGGCGGCGGCCGAGGCATCCGACGCCCGCTCGAAGCCGAAGGCGAGGCGGTCGCCGGCCAGCGACTCCTTGAGCGCCTGCGCGGTGTCGTCGGCGATGACCCGTCCGTGGTCCATCACCATGACCCGCTCGGCGAGCTGGTCGGCTTCGTCGAGGTAGTGCGTGGTGAGGAAGATCGTGGTGCCGGTCGTGCGGCGCAGCTCGACGATGTGCTCCCACAGGTTCGCCCGGCTGTGCGGGTCGAGTCCGGTCGAGGGCTCGTCGAGGAACACGACCTCGGGGCGGTGGATGAGCCCGAGGGCGATGTCGAGCCGACGCTTCTGCCCGCCCGACAGCGACTGCACGGTGCGGTTCGCGACCTGGTCGAGCTCGAGGGACTCGATCAGCTCCGCGGCGCGCGAGCGGGTCTCGCGTCGGCCGAGCCCGTAGAACGCGCCCTGGGCGTGCAGCTCGTCGCGCACCCGCTGGGTGTGACCGCCCGAACCTCCCTGCCCGACGTAGCCGATCCGACGCCGCA
>JBDIAF010000235.1:0-3841 GCA_039812245.1 Agromyces sp.
CGGCGCGCGCTACGACTACAACCCCGTCGTCGCGGAGGGGGACGACGCGCGCGGGCACCGCGAGCGCGTCGCGATCGCCCTGACGAAGGAGGAGCAGGCGCGAGCCGCCATCGAGGGCGCCGCCCTCGAGCTCGACGGACTGTTCGCACTCGCGAGCTCGCTCGGCCGCAAGCGTCGCGGTGCAGAGCCGGTCGCTGCCGGCGCGGCGCCGGCTGCGTAATCGGAGGGTAATCGGGCCCGCCGGCGCCCCGCGCGAGGGGCGCCGGCCGCGAAGACTCGGAGTCATGAACGAGACACCCGACACCTTCCGCCGCCGGCCGCGTCGCCGCCGCCGTCGCCCCGTCGCGCGTCGCACTGCGCTCTTCGGCGGTGCGATCGCGGTCGGCGCGACCCTGCCGTTCGTCGGCCTCGCCGCGACCGCGCAGGCCGCCGACCCCGACACCACGCCGCCCGTTTCGACGGCGCACGTCATGACCGAGCCCGCCTCGGGCTGGTTCACCGGAACGACCCCCATCGCCTTCCGCGCCGACGACTTCGGCGGCAGCGGCATCGCGACCATCGCGGTCGTCGTCGACGGCGTCGCCACGGCGTATCCGGGCGAGTGGACCGGCTGGTTCAACATCGAGGGCGACGGCGTGCACACCATCCAGTACCGTGCGATCGACAACAGCGGCAACCTCGAAGCATGGCGCAGCTTCGAACGCCGCATCGACTCCGAGGCCCCCTCGGTCACGGTGCCGGAGCCCGGCGCCTTCGAGCTCGGCGAGGCGGCGACGCTCTCGTACGGCTGCGACGACGCCGTCTCGGGCATCGCCACGTGCATCGCCCAGGCGGGCGGCGCGGAGCTGCCGGAGGACGGCGCCCTCGACACCTCGACCCCCGGAACCTTCACCGTGCCCGTGACGGCGACCGACCTCGCGGGCAACACGACGACGGTCGAGTACAGCTACTCGGTCGCC
Organism: Agromyces sp.; assembly: GCA_039812245.1. GTDB lineage: Bacteria > Actinomycetota > Actinomycetes > Actinomycetales > Microbacteriaceae > Agromyces. The sequence continues at coordinate 960 of JBDIAF010000235.1, forward strand.
GGCGACGCGACGGCTCCCGCCGTGTCGATCCACGTCGCGCCCGAGCCCGAGTCGGGCTGGTACCAGAGCTACCTCGGCATCGAGTTCACGGCTGAGGACCCGTCGGGCATCGCCTCGCTGCACTGGGACACCTCGGGCGCGATCTCGACCAACGGCGACGTCGTCGGCGAGGCCTGGGGCGGATTCACGCTCGACGTCGACGGCGTGACCGAGATCGACGCCTGGGCGTACGACGCGGCCGGCAACCGCGGCGAGGCCGTGCACCGCACGGTGCGCATCGACACGGTCGCCCCGCGCATCGACCTCACCTCGCCGGCACTGCCCGGCCCGCGCAACGACGAGCGCTCCGCTGCGTCCGAGCTCGAGTTCGAGCAGGGCGAGGAGGTCCCGCTCGAGTTCGACTGCTCCGACGAGCACTCGGGTCTCGTCTCGTGCGTCGCGCAGGGCGAGCTGCCCCTGCTCACCGCGGCGGCCGCGGCGGGGGATGCCTCGGTCAGCGAGCTGCTGCCCACCGACGAGCTCGGCGAGCACACCGTCACCCTCCGCGCGCTCGACGTCGCGGGCAACGAGAGCGCGCTCGAGGTGAGCTACGTCGTGGTCGAGCCGACCGAGGAGCCGGGCGGCGACGGCGGAGGCGGCGCCGGCGAGCCGGGCCAGGGCGCCGGCGGCGCCCAGCAGCCGGGGCAGCCGGATGCCTCGGGCCGGAGCTCGCGCGCCGGAGCCGAGCTGGCCGAGACCGGGTTCCCGGTCGTGCCGGGCCTCATCGCCGTCGGAGGCCTGCTCGCCGCCGGAGCGGTGCTCATGACCGCCTACTCCGGCCGACGCGGGCAGCGCTGAGCCGGCTCGCCGGATCGGCACCGCCGATGCGGCGCTCACGGCTCCGGCAGCGGTGAGGGGATGCTCCGACGCCGGGGCCGTGGATGAAGAAGGGATGCCCGCACGAGTCGTGCGGGCATCCCTTCTCGTGCGCGATCGCCCCGGGCGTCGGGACCGTGCCCTCCCGGTGCCTCCCCGGCTCGCATCAGGGCGGACACCGAATCCGGTTCAGGGTCGGCCGCATCCGCGCCCGGGGACACCCCGGTGACCGTGAGCGAAACTCGGGAAATACGGTGTGCTGCATGAACCAGCAGACTCCCCGGGCCGTGCGAGCGGCCTCGTCCACCACCCGCCGCCTCCGCCTCGTCGCGGCGGTCGGCGGCGCGGCACTCGTCGCGGCATCGCTCTCGGCCTGCTTCCCGCTCGGCGGCGGCGGTGCCGTCGGCTTCGACGGCGTGCAGTCGGCGACGATCCAGCTCGAGGCCGTCGGCACCTTCGTCTCGCCCGAGGAGGGCGGCTACGAGGCCGCGGGCCGCGGCTCGGGCTTCCTCATCACCTCCGACGGACTCGCCGTCACCAACAACCACGTCGTCACCGGCGCCGGCACCATCAAGGTCTGGCGCGGCGGCGACGCGACGAAGGAGATCGGGGCGAAGGTGCTCGGCACCTCCGAGTGCCTCGACCTCGCCGTCGTGCAGCTCGACGGCGGCGGCTACCCCTTCCTCGACTGGCGCAAGGGCGAGATCGGCACGGCGCTCGACGTGTACGCCGCCGGGTTCCCGCTCGGCGACCCGACGTTCACCGAGACGAAGGGCATCGTGTCGAAGGCCTCCACCGACGGGCAGACGCCGTGGGCTTCGATCGACAGCGTGATCGAGCACGACGCCCGCATCCGCGGCGGCAACTCGGGCGGCCCGCTCGTCGACGCCGAGGGGCGGCTCGTCGGGGTGAACTACGCCGGCAACGACGAACTCGACTACAACTACGCGATCCACCGCGACGCGGTGCTCGACGTCATCGCCGACCTCGCGAAGGGCGACGACGTGCTCTCGCTCGGCATCAACGGCGAGGCGCTCGTCGGGGAAGACGGCACGGGCCTCGGCATCTGGGTGAACTCGGTGAAGTCGGGCTCGGCCGCGGACGCGGCCGGGGTCGAGGCGGGCGACCTGCTGACCCGCATGGAGGGCGTGAGCCTCGGCGCGAACGGCACCATGACCGAATACTGCGACGTGCTGCGCACCCACGGCGACGACGCGACCCTCGCGGTCGAGCTCTACCGCCCGAGCGAGGACGCCTACTACCGGGGCCAGTTCAACGGCGAGGCCATCGTGCCCGCGCCCGTGGTCGGCGGCGGCACGACCGAGCAACCCGCCGAGGGCGACTACGTCGCGATCACGGATGACTCGGGCGCGATCACCCTCGAGGTGCCCGCCGCGTGGAGCGCCGTCGACGGCACGCCCGTCACCGACGGCACCGGCACGACCTGGCAGACGGTGAGCGCCGCGCCCGACCTCGACGGCTACTTCTCGTCGTGGGGCGTCTCGGGCGTCTCGGTGTTCGCCTCGCAGGCCGCCGCCGCGGCGTCGCCCGACGCGATCGCCGACACCGTGACCTCGGGCCTCGCGGCCGAGGGCTGCACGAGCACCGGGCGCGACACCTACGAGGACGGCGTGCACACCGGCGTCTGGGAGGTGTTCACCGGCTGCGGCGGGCAGGCGACCGTGGTCGTCGTCGGCGCGATCGCCAACGACGGCAGCTACGGGGTGCTCGTCTCGGGGCAGGCCGCGACCGATGCCGACCTCGCCGGACTCGACCGGGTGATCTCGACCTTCTACGCCGCCTACTGATCGGATCCCGCCGGTCCCGCTCGGCGGGTCCCACCGCGAGACCCGAACGCGCTCCCGCCGGCCGGCACCGCGGCGTCCGAACACGACGGCCCCTCCTCACGCTCGTGAGGAGGGGCCGTCGGGTGCGCCGGCGCGCGGGCGCTCAGCCCTGGGCGCGACGGTTCGTTCGCGTGTTGCGGTTCGGGGTCACGACGCTGCCCACGCGGAGCGGCTGGCGGG
>JBDIAF010000236.1:0-3835 GCA_039812245.1 Agromyces sp.
CGTCGACGGCAGAGGGATGCCCGTGCGGGAGCGAGCCGACCCGCGCGAGCATGAGCTCGAATCGCTCGGGTGCGGTCGCGGGCGAGCAGTCGGGCAGGCCGAGCGACGCGAGCTCGCCGGCGAGTCCCGTCGTCGCACGCTGCACGCCGACCCACGTCTCGACGACCTCGGTCCAGTCGTCCGCGCCGGGCTCGCGCCGTTCTCGCAGGGTCGCTCCGCGATCGACCGTCAGCATCCAGCCGCGCGGGGCGTCGATCGCGAACGGCGCGTCGACGGTCTCGGGCATCGCGGCGGCGAGCGCGCGCTGCAACGAGGGCTCGAACGACTGGGCGGCGCAGTTCGCCTTGAACCACAGCCGGTGCTCGGCGCCGTCGAGGTCGGTCGAGATCACGAGCTGCGCCGACCAGGGCCGCACCCGGTGCCGTCGCACCTCCAGGACCCGCCCGCCGCGCGCGGCGACGGCCGCGGAGGCCCAGCTGGAGGCCTCGGCGAGCCACGCGTCGCCTGCGACGAGAGAGGAGAAGGCGGGGTCGGGTCGGGCCATGGCAGCACCATAGGGCATGGGGCATCCGGCGGTCTCAGTACAATCGTCGGGTGCCCACACGCCTTTCGAACTTCTTCCTCCGCACGCTCCGCGAAGACCCCGCCGACGCGGAGGTCCAGAGCCACAAGCTGCTCGTCCGCGCCGGCTACATCCGGCGCCAGGCGCCGGGCATCTTCGCCTGGCTGCCGCTGGGGCTGCGCGTGAAGGCGAAGATCGAGCGCATCGTCCGCGAGGAGATGGAGGCCGCCGGCGCGCACGAGGTGCACTTCCCGGCGCTGCTGCCGCGCGAGCCCTACGAGCTCACGAACCGCTGGACCGAGTACGGCGACGCGCTGTTCCGCCTGCAGGACCGCAAGGACGCCGACATGCTGCTCGCGCCCACGCACGAAGAGGTCTTCACGCTGCTCGTCAAAGACCTCTACTCCTCGTACAAGGACCTCCCGCTCACGATCTACCAGATCCAGGACAAGTACCGCGATGAGGCGCGCCCGCGTGCCGGCCTGCTGCGCGGCCGCGAGTTCACCATGAAGGACGCGTACTCCTTCGACGTGTCCGACGAAGGGCTGGATGCCTCGTACCAGGCGCAGCGCGACGCGTACGAGCGCATCTTCACCCGTCTCGGCCTCGAGTACGTGATCGTCAAGGCGGACGCCGGCGCCATGGGCGGCTCGAAGTCCGAGGAGTTCCTGCACCCGACGCCCGTGGGCGAGGACACCTTCGTGCGCTCGGCGGGCGGCTACGCCGCGAACGTCGAGGCGTTCCAGACCCTCGCGCCCGAGCCGCTGCCGATCGCGGGGCAGCCCGCCGCGCGCATCTTCGACTCGCCGAACACGCCGACGATCCTGAGCCTCGTCGATCACGTCAACGACCACGAGCCGCGCACCGATCGTCCGTGGCACGCTGCCGACACCCTGAAGTGCGTCGTGCTCGCGCTGACGCAGCTCGACGGCACGCGCGAGCTCGTCGTCGTCGGCATGCCCGGCGATCGCGAGGTCGAGATGAAGCGCGCCGAGGTCGCCTTCGCCCCCGCCGAGGTCGAGGCGGCCACCGAGTCCGACTTCGCGAAGCACCCGGCGCTCGTCAAGGGCTACATCGGGCCGTGGTCGCCCGACGGCCCCGTCCTCGGCGAGACGTCGGCGACCGGCATCCGCTTCCTCGTCGACCCGCGGGTCGTCGACGGCACGGCCTGGGTGACCGGGGCGAACCTGCACGAGAAGCACGTGCTCTCGCTCGTCGCGGGCCGCGACTTCACGGCCGACGGCGTGATCGACATCGCCGACGTCCGCGCGGGCGACCCCGCGCCCGACGGCTCCGGCCCGGTCGAGATCGCCCGCGGCATGGAGATCGGCCACGTCTTCCAGCTGGGCCGCAAGTACGCCGAAGCGCTCGGGCTCAAGGTGCTCGACGAGAACGGCAAGCTCGCCACCGTCACGATGGGGTCCTACGGCATCGGCGTGACCCGCATCCTCGCGATCATCGCCGAGCTCAACAACGACGACAAGGGGCTCATCTGGCCCGCCTCGGTCGCGCCGTTCGACGTGCACGTCGTCGCGACCGGCAAGGACGAGGCGGCGTTCGACGCCGCCGAGCGCATCGTCGCCGACCTCGAGGCATCCGGCCGCGACGTGCTCTACGACGACCGCCCGAAGGTGTCGCCCGGCGTGAAGTTCGGCGATGCCGAGCTCATCGGCGTCCCGGTGATCGTCATCGCCGGGCGCGGCGTCGCCGACGGCGTCGTCGAGGTGTGGCACCGGGCCACCGGCGAGCGCACCCAGGTGCCGATCGACGGCGTCGTCGCCGCGCTCGGCTGAGTCGCGGCGGCGCCCGCGTCGGCGTCTCCGCGTCGGCGTCCCCGCGTCCGCGTCCCCGCCCGTCGGGTGGGCAGAAGTCGGCCAGGATTCCACGAATCCGGCCGTTCTCTGCCCACTCGACACCTGCGGGGCGCGGTACTGCGGCGCGCCTGTGGAGAGTGGGGCGGCGGAGCGGCGCTAGCGCGGCAGTCTCGAGGGATGCCTCGACGAGAACCCCTGCCCCGAAGTCTGACCCGTCGCGCGTTCGTCGTGACCGCCTCGGGCGGCATGGAGCTCGGCGAGAAGCGCCTTCGGGCTGCCGATGTCGATCGGCCGTTCCACGGCGTCCGCAGCGTCGCACTCGACCTCTCGACGGTGATCGGGCGGTGCCGCGCGTATCGCCCGCGGCTGCGGGCGGGCGAGGTGTTCAGCCACACGACCGCCGCGCAGCTCTACGGCATCCCGCTGCCGAGCGGCAGGGAGCGAGAGCACGTACTGCACGTTTCATCCGCGGACGCCGGCCGACCGAGAACGCGGGGGGTCGTCGGGCACCGGATTCGAGACCTCGAGGTCGCCATGTTCGCCGGGCTTCCGATCAGCTCGCCCGCCGAGACCTGGCGAATGCTCGCCGGGATGCTCGAGCTCGACGATCTCGTGGCGGCCGGCGACGCCTTCGTCTCGGGCGAACGGATCGCCCGAGGACTGCGAAGCCAGGCCCTGTGCACGATCGTAGAGCTGCGTACGGCCATCGCTCGTCACGGACGACGCCGCGGAGCGAGGGCGCTGCTCGAGGCCGTCGAGCTCGTCCGCGCTGGAGTGGACTCGAGACGAGAGACGCACACCCGGCTGGCGATCATCCGCAGCGGTCTGCCCGAGCCGAAGATCGCGCCGCCGGTGATCGTGGCCGGAGGAGTCGTCCTCCACCCCGACCTCGCCTACCCCGAGTTGCGGATCGCGATCGAGTACGAGGGCGAGGAGCATCGCCTGGATGCCCGGCGATGGCGGGACGACATCTCCCGTCGTCGAGCGCTCGAGGCCGCAGGATGGGTCGTGCTCCGGGTGACGATCGAGGATCTCAGGCGTCCGAGCGGATTCCTCGCGGATCTGACCGCCGTGGTCCGCACGCGAACCCACCACGCGTTGTCGAGCTGAGTACGGGCGTCCTCGCCATCGAATGGGCAGAAAGCGGCCACCATGCTCGGATCTTGGCCGATTTCTGCCCACTCGTGTACCGGGCGCGGGGGAGCGGGGCGGCGGACACGTCAGTGCTCACCTGTCGTGTCGGCGCCCGCGAGCAGGCGGCGGATCTCGGCCGTGGTCTCCTCGTGGCGCAGCAGCAGCGCCTCGAGCCGGGCGGCGAGCTCTGGCGGCAGGTCCGCAGGGCCGCTCGAGGCATCCGCGCGGCCGGCCTGCGATCGCGCACCCGAGACGACCGCGCCCGACACCGCACCGCCGGCGACGCCCTTCGCGGCGTGCTCGGCGACGTGCGGCCGGGCCGGCT
>JBDIAF010000237.1:0-3821 GCA_039812245.1 Agromyces sp.
CTCGGCGGCCCCGCGGCCCGGCGGCGGGGCGCCGGCGCAGCAGGCCGCGGGCTCGGTACCGGAGCTCTCGGGCGCCGACCGTCGCGCGCTCGAGAAGGAGCTCTCGGCGATCGACCGCCGGCTCGAGAAGCTCGCGCAGCAGATCGCCGCGCAGCACGAGAAGCTCGCCGCCCACGACCAGAGCGACTACGCGGGGCTCGGCGCCCTCGGCGACGAGCTGCGCGCGCTCGAGGCCGCCGTGGCCGACCTCGAGACGCGCTGGCTCGAAGTTTCCGAGTCGCTCGAAGGCTGACGTCGAAGAAGCTGTGACGCATTGTGACCAGCTGGTCAACAGGGCGAAGATGCTTCGCCTACGGTAGGAGGGCACCCGCGTTCGCGGCACCGTAGCCCCCACCGACATCATCCGTGGCGGAGCCGTGCCTGCACGCAGCCACCAGCCACAGGACGCGGGCGCCCACCGAGAGAGGAAACCCCATGTCACGTCGCACCCGCATCACTTCGATCATCGCCGCGCTCGCCGCGGTGCCCCTCGTCGCCTCGCTGGCGGCCTGCGCCTCGAACGGCGCCGCCGGTGCCGAAGGCGGCGACGACGTGGTCACGATCGGCGTCGTCGGCAAGGGCGACGCGCAGTGGCCGGCCTTCGAGCAGGCCGCGGCCGACGCCGGCATCAAGATCGAGATCGTCGACTTCTCGGACTACGCGCAGCCGAACCCCGCCCTCACCGAGGGCGAGCTCGACCTCAACCAGTTCCAGCACATCGTCTACCTCGCCGACTACAACGTCTCGGCCGGCGAAGACCTCACCCCGATCGGCTCGACCGCGATCTACCCGCTGGGGCTCTACTCGACGCAGTACGACGACGTGAAGGACATCCCCGAGGGGGCGACCGTCGCCGTGCCGAACGACGCCTCGAACCAGGCTCGCGGCCTGCTCGTGCTGCAGTCGGCCGGACTCATCGAGCTGAAGAGCGGCGGCACGATCTTCTCCGACCTCGCAGACATCGACGAGTCGAAGTCGAAGGTCAAGGTCACGGCGCTCGAGGCATCCCTCACCCCGACCTCGCTGCCCGACGTGGCGGCCGCGATCATCAACAACGACTTCGTCGAGGACGCCGGCCTCAGCTTCGACGACGCGATCGCGCAGGACGACCCGAGCGACCCGAACGCGCTGCCCTACGTCAACATCTTCGCCGCGCGCGCCGAGGACAAGGACAACGCCACCTACAAGAAGCTCGTCGAGATCTTCCAGACCGACGAGAAGGTGCAGGCCGGGCTCGCCGAGTCGTCGGGCGACACCGCCGTCTCGCTGCAGACGCCGGTCGCCGACCTCGAGGACGCGCTCGCCAAGGTCGAGGCCGACACGAAGGCGCACAAGGGCTGATCGGCTCGGCCGATCACCCGGAGGCCCGGCGCCCCGAGGGCGATGGACGCACGACCGTGCGCCCGTCGCCCTCGGGTCGTTCCGCTCGGGCCGGAAGGAGAGGACATGGCGCTCGTCGCCCTGCGGAACGTCACCAAGACGTATCCGGCACCTGACAAGAACGGCTCGCCCGTCGTCGCGATCGACGACGTGAGCCTCGAGATCGAGGCCGGCGACGTCTACGGCATCATCGGCTACTCGGGCGCGGGCAAGTCGACGCTCGTGCGCCTCGTCAACGCCCTCGAGCGGGCGACGTCGGGCTCGATCGAGGTCGACGGGCGCGAGCTCACCGAGCTGCCCGAACGCGAGCTCCGCGAGATCCGCCTCGGCATCGGCATGATCTTCCAGCAGTTCAACCTGTTCGGCGCGAAGACGGTGCAGGCGAACATCGCCTACCCGCTGACCGTCGCGGGCCGCCCGAAGGCCGAGATCCGGGCGCGGGTGGCCGAGCTGCTCGAGTTCGTCGGACTCACCGACAAGGCGAAGGCGTACCCCGACCAGCTCTCGGGCGGGCAGAAGCAGCGCGTGGGCATCGCCAGGGCGCTCGCCACCTCGCCGCGCATCCTGCTCGCCGACGAGGCGACGAGCGCGCTCGACCCCGAGACCACGCAGGAGGTGCTCGCGCTGCTGAAGCGCGTGAACCGCGAGTTCGGCGTCACGATCATCGTCATCACGCACGAGATGGACGTCATCCAGTCGCTCGCGACGAAGGTCGCCGTGATGGACGGCGGCCGCGTGATCGAGCACGGAGACGTCTTCGAGGTCTTCTCGGACCCGCGGAACCCCTCGTCGCAGCGCTTCGTCGCCACGGTCGTCAAGGGCGTGCCCTCGCCCGCCGAGATCGCCGTGCTGCGCGAGCGGCACGAGGGCCGCATCGTCACCTTCTCGTTCAAGGACGGCGACGCCTCGCAGTCGCAGGTGTTCGTCGAGCTCTCGCAGGCGGGGCTCGAGTTCGAGCTCGTCTACGGCGGCATCAACGACATCCAGGGCCGCGCGTTCGGGCACCTCACGCTCGCGATCAGGGGGGACGATGCCACGGCCGACGCCGTGCTCGCCCGCATCGCCCGGCGCATCGACGTGACGGAGGCCGCCTGATGGACCGCCTCTTCGAACTCCAGACCGAGTTCTGGACCGCCGCGCTCGAGACCCTCTACATGGTCGGGCTCACCCTGTTGTTCGGCGGGCTGCTCGGGCTCGTGCTCGGCACGGTGCTGTACATGTCGCGACCGGGCAGCCTGCTGCCGAACCGCCCGGTGTACACCGTCGTGAACGTCGTCATCAACTTCTTCCGGCCGATCCCGTTCATCATCTTCATCCCCGCCGTGCAGCCGCTCGCGCGCCTGGTCATCGGCACCGGCATCGGCAACAACGCCCTGATCTTCGCGCTGTCGCTCGCGGCCTCGTTCGCGATCGCGCGCATCGTCGAGCAGAACCTGCTCACGGTCGCGCCGGGCGTCATCGAGGCGGCGCGGTCGATGGGCGCGGGGCCGTTCCGCATCTTCCGCACCGTGGTGCTGCCCGAGGCGCTCGGCCCGCTGATCCTCGGCTACACCTTCGTGATGGTCGCGATCATCGACATGACCGCCGTGGCCGGGTACATCGGCGGCGGCGGGCTCGGCAACTTCGCGCTCGTGTACGGCTACCGGCAGTTCGAGCCGATCATCACGTGGGCCGCGGTGATCCTCATCGTCGTGTTCGTGCAGCTCGTCCAGTTCTTCGGCAACTGGCTCGCCCGCAAGGTGCTGCGGCGCTAGCCGGCGACGACGCGACGGATGCCTCGGGCGGTCCGCCCGAGGCATCCGTCCGTCTCAGTGGCCGACGACGACCGTGCTGAGCTCGTCGGGGGTGTGCGGCAGCTGCGCGGTGACCACGACCTCGGCGGCGTCGAGGTCGACGAGGTGGATCGCGTCGTTCGCGGGGTCGGTCACGTAGGCACGGTGACCGTCGACCCGGAGCATCGGGCGCGGCTGCTGCCAGTCGAGCGGCTCGACCCACTCGGCCACGACCGGGATGCGCGCGGTGACCTCGCCCGAGCCGGGGTCGATCACGTGCACCGCGCCGTCGGTGCCGAGCACGAGGGCCTCGCCGTGCGGCCCACGGGCGAGGGAGCGGAAGCTGTAGCTCGTGCCGAGGTCGACGAGCCGCAGGCTCGCGCTGTCGGTGTCGATGAGGCTCACCCGCGTCGGCCGCTCGAGCTCGGCCTCGGCGTCGACCTTGTAGTCGCCGAGCACGACCGGCGACTCGGGCGAGCCGGCCTGATTGCCGATGCGGCCGTACGCGTCGGGCGCCGTCACCTTGGTGAAGGCGCCGTCGCGGTAGAGGATCGCGCCGTCCTCGCAGCCGAGCACGACGACGCCGTCGGCCGCGACGGTCTCGCCGTGCACGCCGGGGCACGACTCGGT
>JBDIAF010000238.1:0-3821 GCA_039812245.1 Agromyces sp.
GGTCGCCGCGGCGGCGAGCGCGAGGAAGGCCGCCGCCGCGCCGAGCGTGCCGGGCACGAGCAGGGTCGCGACGCCCTGCGCTTCCAGGGCGCGCGCGGCGTCGGCCCAGCGCGCCGCCGGGCCGTGCACACCCGCGACGGCGCCGAAGCGGAAGGGTCGTGGTGAAGTCGTCATGCCTCGATCCTGCGCGCGGCGGGCCGCCGGCGCAGCTGGCCGGCGGCGACACCTCGGCTACTCCCGAGGGCGTACGCGGGCGGGAGGGCGCGGCTACGGTGGTCGCATGGGCGATGACGTGCGGGCGGGGCTCCGGCCCGGCGACCCGGTCGGGGTGCGGGCGACGAAGTGGGACGGCTCGCCGCACTGGGCCTTCGACGGCGTCTGGCTCGGCGCCGACGAGCACGGCGACTGGGTCGGGTTCCCGCCGGGCACCCGCTTCGAGCGCCCGGGGAACGCCTTCGTCGCCGACTGGGCCTCGGTCGCGCTGTTCCCCCGTGCCGGGTGGGCCGCGGCGTTCAACGCGGGGCATCCGCGCGGGCTCGGCGTGTACGTCGACCTCGCGACCGAGCCGGCCTGGCGATCGGATGCCTCGGGCGCGACGGTCTCGTACGTCGACCTCGACCTCGACGTCGTCGAGCGCGCGGGCGCCGCACCGTTCATCGACGACGAGGACGAGTTCGCGGCGCACGCCGTGCGCTTCGCCTACCCGCCCGAGCTCGTCGCGCGCGTGCGCGCCGACGCCGAGGCCGTGCTCGAGGCGGTGCGACGCCGCGAGCCGCCGTTCGACGGTCCGACCGCGGCGCGCCGGATCGCGCTCGTCGCGCCGCCGGCCGAGTAGCGACGCGAGGAGCGGCTACGGCTCGAAGCGGTATCCCATGCCCGGCTCGTTGAGGAAGTGCCGCGGTTCGGCCGGAACCGGCTCGAGCTTGCGCCGCAGCTGGGCGACGTAGAGGCGGAGGTAGCCGGCGTCGTTCGCGTGGTACGGGCCCCACACCTCGCTCAGCAGCATCTCGCGGGTGAGCAGCCGGCCGGGGTGCTTGAGGAACAGCTCGAGCAGCCGCCACTCGGTCGGGGTCAGGCGAACGGTGCTCCCCGGGCCGGTCGAAGGAGCGCCGCGGCGGCCGTCGCCCCGGGCGGCGCCGGCCCGGCTCACGACGCGCGCGGAGAGGTCGACCTCAAGCTCCCCGATGCGGTGCACGGCACCCGCCTCGTCGCCGTCGGAGGGGCGCCGCGAACGGGCGCGGATGCGGGCGAGCAGCTCGTCCATGGCGAAGGGCTTCGTGACGTAGTCGTCGGCGCCGGCGTCCAGCGCCTCCACCTTCTCGGCCGAGTCGCTGCGCCCCGAGAGCACGATGATCGGCACGTTCGACCAGGCGCGCACCGCGCGGATCACGTCGACGCCGTCGACCCGGGGCATGCCGAGGTCGAGCAGGATCAGCTCGGGGTGCCCGGTGGCGGCGCGATCGATCGCCTCCGCGCCGTCGCGGGCGTGCAGCACCTCGTAGCCGCGCGCGGCGAGCGTGATGCGCAGGGCGCGCTGCAGCTGCTCGTCGTCGTCCGCGAGCAGGATCCTCATCGCTGCGCCTCCTCTGCGCCCGTCGCCGGCTGGGCCGCGGCCGTCGAGGCGTCGGGCTCCGCGGGCAGTGTCACGACCATCGTCAGTCCTCCGCCCGGGGTGTCCTCGACCTCCAGTGTGCCGTCCATGCCCTCGACGAAGCCCTTCGACAGGGCGAGTCCCAGACCGAGCCCCGTCTCGTTGTCGGTGTCGCCGAGCCGCTGGAACGGGGTGAACACCCCGTCGCGGCGCTCGGGCGGGATGCCGGGCCCGCGATCGACGACGCGCAGCTGCACCTGGTCGCGGAACCCCGACACGGCCACGCGCACGCGCTCGCCGGCGGGGGAGTGGCGCACGGCGTTCGCGAGCAGGTTCACGACGACCCGCTGCAGCAGGCCGGCGTCGGCGCGCAGGGGCGGGGCGTCGTCGGCGAGGTCGAGCTCGACCTCGGCCGGGCCGAGCCCCAGCTCGTCGAGCGAGGGGAAGACGACATCGGCGGCCTCGACGGGCGCGAGGCGCACGGCGAGCGCGCCGGCCTGCACGCGGCTCACGTCGAGCAGGTTGGTCACGAGCTCGGCGAGCGAGTCGAGGCTCTCGGCGGCGGTGTCGAGCAGTTCGCGGCGCTCGTGCTCGGGCAGGCGCAGCTCGGACGAGCGCAGCGCGCTGACGGCGGCGGAGGCCGACGTCAGCGGCCGGCGCAGGTCGTGCCCGACCGCGGCCAGCAGCGCAGAGCGCACCCGATCGGTCTCGGCGAGCTCCGAGGCCTCCTCCGCGGCCGTCGTGAGCGCGCCGTGCTCGAGGGCCGCGTCGATCTGGGTGGCGATCACCTGCAGCAGTCGCCGCTCCGAGGCATCCGGGTCGTGCCCGTGCAGCTCGAGCACCGCGCCGTCGCCGACCGCGACCGAGGTGCGGCGGCCGTCGCGGGTGGGCTCGCCGTCGGTGACGACGGCCTCGCCGCCGACGACGAGCCGCACGCCGGAGAGGCCGAACGCCTCGCGGGTGCGGGTGACCATGGCCTGCAGGGCGTCCTCGCCGCGGAGCACGCTGCCCGCCATGGTGGCCAGGAGCTGCGATTCGGCGGCGGCGCGCCTGGACTCGCGGGTGCGGCGGGCGGCCTGGTCGACGACGTAGCTGACGAGCAGGGCGTTGGCGACGTAGAACACGAGCGCGAGCAGCTGCCTGGGCTCGGCGATCGTCAGCGTGTAGAGCGGCTCGATGAACAGGTAGTTCAGGGTGAGGCCCGACAGCACGGCGGCGAAGAGGCCGGGCCAGATGCCGCCGACGAGCGCGACGACGATGACGAGCAGCTGGTAGGCGAGCACGTCGCTCGTGATCGACGACTCGGTGTGGAGGCGCGTGAGCAGCCAGCTGAGCAGCGGCCCGGCGACGAGGGCGATCGCGAAGCCCATCGCGAGCCTGGCCCGGCCGAGCGCGCCACCGGCGAGCCTCGGCAGCGACCGCGCGGCGCCGGCTGCGGCGTGCGTCACGATGTGCACGTCGATGTCGCCCGACTCGCGGATCACGGTCGCGCCGATGCCGGGCCCGGTGACGGCAGCGACGAGCCGGGATCGTCGGCTGACGCCGATCACGAGCTGCGTCGCGTCGACGCTGCGGGCGAACTCGACGAGCGCGCGCGGCACGTCCTCGCCGACGACCTGGTGGAAGCTGCCGCCCAGCTGCTCGACGAGCGTCCGCTGGGCGTCGAGGGCGCCGGGATGCCTCGCCCGCATGCCGTCGGGGTTCGTGACGTGCACGGCGACGAGCTCGCCCCCCGAGGAGCGCTGGGCGATGCGCGCGCCGCGGCGCAACAGCGTCTCGCCCTCGGGCCCGCCGGTGAGGGCGACGACGACGCGCTCGCGCGCCTCCCACGTGCGGTCGATGCCGTGCTCGGCCCGGTACGCCTTGAGCGCCTGGTCGACCTCGTCGGCCAGCCACAGCAGCGCCAGCTCGCGCAGCGCCGTGAGGTTGCCGAGCCGGAAGTAGTTCGACAGCGCGGCGTCGATGCGCTCGGCGGGGTAGACGAGGCCGCTCGAGAGCCGGTCGCGCAGGGCCTGCGGAGCGAGGTCGACGACCTCGATCTGGTCGGCGGCGCGCAGCACCCGGTCGGGGATCGTCTCGCGCTGCGGGACACCGGTGATCTGCAGCACGACGTCGCCGAGCGACTCGATGTGCTGGGTGTTGACCGTGGACACGACGTCGATGCCCGCGGCGAGCAGCTCCTCGACGTCCTGCCAGCGCTTCGCATGGCGCGAGCCGGGGGCGTTCGTGT
>JBDIAF010000239.1:0-3816 GCA_039812245.1 Agromyces sp.
TCACCGGCACGCCCAGCCGGTCGGCACCGGTGGGCCACTGCGCGCGCGGCTCGATCGGCACGCCGACGCGGTCGAGCGCCCCGCGCGCGGCGACGGATGCCTCGTCGCCGACGCCCGCGGGATACCACGGGCCGGCGCAGGTGTCGCAGCGCCCGCAGGGCGCGGCCGTGTCGTCGTCGAGCGAACGCTGCAGGAACGCCATGCGGCACTCGGTCGTCGTCTCGTACTCGAGCATGTGCTGCTGCTCGGCGAGCCGCTCGCCCGCGATGCGGCGGTAGCGCTCGGCGTCGTACACCCACGGCTCGCCGGTGGCCAGCCAGCCGCCCTGCACGCGGCGCACCGCTCCATCGACGTCGAGCACCTTGAGCAGCAGCTCGAGCGGCGTGCGCCGGATGTCGACCATCGCCTCGAGCGCCGGCGTCGAGGTGGGCTGCTCGGTCGAGAGCGCGGCGATCACGCGCGAGGCGCGTTCTTCGTCGGGCATCGACGCGGTCGCGAAGTAGTGCCAGATGTCGCGGTCTTCGACGCCGGGCAGCAGCAGCACGTCGGCGTTGTCGGTGGCGCGGCCGGCGCGACCGACCTGCTGGTAGTAGGCCACCGGCGACGAGGGAGCCCCGAGGTGCAGCACGAAGCCGAGGTCGGGCTTGTCGAAGCCCATGCCGAGCGCGCTCGTGGCGATGAGGGCCTTCACCTCGTTGCGCTTCAGCATCGCCTCGGACTCGGCCCGCTCGTCGGGGTCGGTCTGCCCGGTGTAGGCGCGCACCTCGTGACCGTGCTCGCGCAGCAGCCGCGCGGTGTCGACGGCCGCCGCGACGGTGAGCGTGTAGATGATGCCCGAGCCGGGCAGCTCGTCGAGGTGGCTGAGCAGCCACGCGAGCCGGCTCGGCGAGTCGGGCAGGCGCAGCACGCCGAGTCGCAGGGACGCACGGGCGAGCGGGCCGCGGATGGTCAGCACCTCGGCCGAGGCATCCGGATGCCCCTGGCCCGCGCCGCCCGCCGCGCCCAGCTGCTCGGCGACGTCGGCGACGACGCGGCTGTTCGCCGTCGCCGTGGTGGCGAGCACCGGCACCCCCTCGGGCATGCGCGCGATGAGCTCGCGCAGGCGCCGGTAGTCGGGGCGGAAGTCGTGCCCCCAGTCGCTGATGCAGTGCGCCTCGTCGACCACGAGCAGCCCGATGCGCTCGACGAGCGCCGGCAGCTGGGTCTCGCGGAACGACGGGTTGTTGAGCCGCTCGGGGGAGACGAGCAGCACGTCGACCTCGTCGGCGGCGAGCTGCTGCTCGACGTCGCGCCACTCGTGCGCGTTGGTGGAGTTGATCGCCACGGCGCGCACACCGGCGCGCTCGGCTGCGGCGATCTGGTCGCGCATGAGCGCGATGAGGGGGGAGACGAGCAGGGTCGGGCCGGCGCCCGCCCGGCGCAGCAGGAGCGTCGAGACGAAGTAGACGGCCGATTTGCCCCAGCCGGTGCGCTGCACGACGAGGGCGCGCCGGCGGTCTTCGACGAGGGCGCGGATGGCCTCGAACTGCCCCTCGTGGAACTCGGCGTCGTCGCGGCCGACGAGCTCGCGCAGGGCATCGAGGGCGGCGGGACGCAGTTCGCTCATGCCCTCCAGCCTGCCCGATGCCGCTGACAGCGAGGTGCGCGCAGGCGGCGGCGCGTGCCATAATTACTTCCCGAACGCTCGGTCAGGAAATCGGCCGCGCGATACCGTGCAGACACGACAGCGAAGTCAGGAGAGCCGCATGGCCGAGGCCTACCTCGTCGGGGGCGTCAGGACGCCGGTCGGCCGCTACGGCGGCGCGCTCGCCGGGGTGCGCCCCGACGACCTGGCCGCGCTCGTCGTCGGCGAGGCCGTGCGCCGTGCCGGCATCGGCGACCAGGCCGCTGAGATCGACGAAGTGATCCTCGGCGCGGCCAACCAGGCCGGCGAGGACAACCGCAACGTCGCGCGCATGGCCGTGCTGCTCGCGGGGATGCCCGACGAGGTGCCCGGCATCACGGTCAACCGCCTCTGCGCCTCCGGCATGTCGGCGGTCGCGATGGCCTCGCAGGCGATCCGCGCCGGCGACGCCGAGCTCATCGTGGCCGGCGGCGTCGAGTCGATGACCCGCGCCCCCTGGGTGCAGCAGAAGCCGAGCTCGGCCTGGGCGAAGCCCGGCGCCGCCTACGACACCTCGATCGGCTGGCGCTTCCCGAACCCCGAGCTGGTCGCGCGCGACAAAGCCACCTTCTCGATGCCCGAGACCGCCGAAGAGGTCGCCAGGGTCGACGGCATCACGAGAGACGAGGCGGATGCCTTCGCGCTCCGCTCGCAGCAGCGCGCCGTCGCCGCGATCGACGCGGGCCGCTTCGCGGCCGAGATCGTCGTGGTGTCCACGCACCACGGCGAGGTGCTCGTCGACGAGGGGCCGCGCCGCGACACGAGCCTCGAGGCGCTCGCCCGCCTGCGGCCCGTCGTGCCGGGCGGCGCCGTCGTGACGGCCGGCAACTCGAGCTCGCTGAACGACGGCGCCTCGGCGATCGTCGTCGCGAGCGCCGCCGCCGTCGAGCGCTACGGACTCGTCCCGCGGGCGCGCATCGTCGTCGGCACGAGCGCCGGCCTCGCACCCGAGATCATGGGCCTCGGCCCCGTGCCGGCGACCGAGAAGGCGCTCGAGCGGGCGGGACTCGACCTCGACGAGATCGGCTCGATCGAGCTGAACGAGGCCTTCGCGACGCAGTCGATCGCCTGCATCCGCCGGCTCGGCCTCGACGAGGAGCGGGTCAACGCCGACGGCGGGGCGATCGCCCTGGGGCACCCGCTCGGGTCATCCGGATCGCGCCTCGTCGTCACCCTGCTCGGCCGGATGGAGCGCGAGGGCTCGCGCTACGGGCTCGCGACCATGTGCGTGGGCGTCGGGCAGGGCACGGCGCTCGTCCTGGAGCGGGTGTGATGGGCGGGCCGCTGCGCGTCGAGCGCCTCCCCGACCGGATCGTCGCGACCCTCGACCGACCCGAGAAGCGCAACGCGATCGACCATGCCACGATCGACGCCCTGCACGAGCTGTGCGCCGAGCTCGAGGCCGAGCCGCGCATCCTGATCCTCACGGGAGCGGGCGGCGTGTTCGCCTCCGGCGCCGACATCGCGGAGCTGGTCGAGCGGCGCGCCGCCGACGCCCGCCGCGGGATCAACGCCAACGCGTTCATCCGCATCGCCGCGCTGCCGATGCCCGTGATCGCCGCGCTCGACGGCTACGCGCTGGGCGGCGGCGCGGAGCTCGCCTACGCGGCCGACGTGCGCATCGCGACGCCGACGGTGAAGATCGGCAACCCCGAGACCGGCCTCGGCATCCTCGCCGCCGCCGGCGCGAGCTGGCGGCTGAAGGAGATCGTCGGCGACGCCCGCGCGATCGAGCTGCTGCTCACGGGCCGCACGGTCGGCGCCGACGAGGCGCTCGCGATCGGCCTCGTCTCGTCGCTGCACGAGCCCGACGAGCTGCTCGCGGCCGCGCATGCGATCGCCGACCGGATCGCCCGCAACGATCCCGCCGCGACGATGGCGACCAAGCGCGTCTTCCGTGCGCCCCGCGAGGCGCACCCCGCCGTCGATCTCGACGAGCAGGCCGTGCTCTTCGAGAGCCCGGAGAAGCTGCGGCGGATGACCGAGTTCCTGGAGAAGCGGGCGAGATGAGCGAGCCGGGCGATCGCGCACGCGATCTCGAGACGCGGCCTCCTTCGTCGGCCGCTCCTCGATCGAGGGAGGAGGTCCCGGCTGAGGTGGGCGTGCTGGGCGGCGGGCGCATGGGCGCGGGCATCGCGCACGCCTTCCTCCTC
>JBDIAF010000240.1:0-3810 GCA_039812245.1 Agromyces sp.
TCGCTGCTCACCGCCCTGCGCCGGAGCGGCCAGCTCACCGCGGCGACCCCGGCCGAGGAGCGCGGCTGGATCGAACACGCCCTCGGCTCGGGCGTCGAGCCCGTCACGGGCGCCGGCGCGGCGCTGCTCGCGGCCCTCGACGACCTGGCCGAGCTCGCGCGCGCCCCTCGCCGGCTCGTCACGGGCCGGCTCGCGAACGTCGCCGACGTGCTCGCCGACGGGCTCGACATCGCCGTCGGCAGCGCGGTGACGCGCGTCACCGCGACCGACCGCAAGGTGGGCCTGCGCCTCGACTCGGGCGAGTCGGTCTCGGCCGACCGGGCGATCATCGCCGTGCCGCTCGGGGTGCTGCAGTCCGACGCCTTCGCCTTCGAGCCGCCGTTGCCCGAGTCGCACCTCGCCGCCGTCGCCGAGCTGCAGACCGGCGCGGTCGATCTCGTCTGGCTGCGCTTCGACGAGGCGTTCTGGCGAGCCGACGCGCCGGCCCAGGGCGAGACGACCGGTGACGCGGCCGCCTCGTCACCGCAGCTGCTCACGGTCGCCGCGCCCTCGCACGTCGCCTTCTGGATCGACCTCGGCGCGGCGACGAGCGCCGGCGGCGGCGCGGCATCCAGCGGCGAGGCATCCGACCCGGACGCCGACGAGGCAGATCAGGGCGCGAGCGCCCAGCCCGTGCCGCCCGTGCTCGTCGGCGTCATCGCCGCGTCGCAGGCTCGGCTGCTGGCCCGACTCGACGACCAGGCGTTCCAGAACGCCGTGCTCGCCGATCTCGCACCCTTCGCCACAACCGCCGGTTGACCCAGACCAGCGCCGCGGTCACCGCCACGAAGATCACGAGCACGATCGCGCAGTACACGACCACCCCGCCCATGCCGCCGACCTGCGTCTCGTCGAGGAAGAAGTAGGGGTACCAGCCGACGTCCTCGCCGCGGAGGAGCGTGTAGACGAGCCACACCGACGGGAACACCAGCACCCAGCCGACGGTCGACCACGGCACCCGGGGGTTGACGGCGAGCACGCTGTCCGTCGTCCACGCGACGAGGGCGAGCGCCGGCACGACGAAGTGCAGCAGGGTGTCCGACCAGGGCACCTCGATGCGGTAGTCGCGGGTCGAGGCGTTCGCGACGATGAGCGCGAACACGATGCCCGAGATGACGACGTAGACGGTCACCATCGTGCGCACGATGCCGAGCCACGGCGGGTCGCGCGGCGAGAGGAGCGCGAAACCGCCGGCGACGAGCAGGGTCGCCACGGCGAGGAACGCCGACTGGATCGTGAAGTAGCTGAAGAAGTTCGCCGTGGCGAAGGCGCGGAAGCCCAGCACGTAGGCGAAGTTCCCGATCAGGGCGACGATCTCGAGCAGCGCGAGCCCGATGCGGAACGCGCCGAGCAGGCGCCGGTTCCGCCGGGTCGCCACGCGCCTCGCCCGGGTGAACGCGCGGGCCCGAGCCTGATCGTGCGCCGCCGCCCACGCGCCCGACTCGGTGCCGCCGCCGGGCCCGGGTCGCTCGCGTACCGGCGACGCGTGGCCGTCGGTGCGCGAGGTCATGCCCCCAACGCTACCGCCGCCGCCCGGGCGGGAGCGGGCGATCAGTCGAGCGGGCGGAGGATGCGATCGAGGAAGCGCCGGGTGCGCTCCTCGCGCGGCGCGGTGAACAGCTCGGCGGGCGCGCCGCGCTCGACCACGACGCCGCCGTCCATGAACAGCACCTCGTCGGCCGCCTGCCTCGCGAAGGCGAGCTCGTGCGTCACGACGACCATGGTCCAGCCCTCGTCGGCGAGCTCCTTGATGACCTTCAGCACCTCGCCCACGAGCTCGGGGTCGAGCGCGCTCGTCGGCTCGTCGAACAGCAGCAGCTCGGGCTTCAGCGCGAGGGCGCGCACGATGCCCACGCGCTGCTGCTGCCCGCCCGAGAGCTCGTGCGGGTAGGCGTCGCGCTTCTCGGCGAGGCCGACGCGCGCCAGCAGCTCGGATGCCTCGGCCACCGCCTGCGCCCTCGGCACGCGCTGCACCTGCACCGGCCCCTCGATCACGTTCTCGAGCACCGTCATGTGCGGGAAGAGGTTGTGGTGCTGGAACACCATCGCCGAGCGGTCGCGCAGGGCGGCGCGGCGCGGCTTCGAGAGGGGGCGCTCGGCGGCGAAGTCGATCGAGAGCCCGCCCGGCCCGCCACCGGTGCTCGCGCTCGCCCCGCCGTCGAAGGCGAGCACGCCGGCGTCGGGCGTCTCGAGGCCGTTGAGCGAGCGCAGCACGGTCGTCTTGCCCGAGCCGCTCGGGCCGATGAGCACGACGACCTCGCCGCGCCGCACCTCGAAGTCGATGCCGCGCAGCACCTCGGTGTCGCCGAAGGCCTTGCGCAGGCCCGTCGCGGTCAGCAGCACGGGCCCCGTCTCAGTGCGCGACATAGCGGTCGAGCCTCCTCTCGAGGGCGTTCTGCCCGCTCGACAGGGCGAGGCAGAAGAGCCAGTAGATGAGCGCCGCCTCGAGGTAGAGCAGCATGAACTGCTGGCTGAACGCCGCGATCTGCTGCGACACCCGGAACAGCTCGGTCACGAGGATGAGCGAGGCGAGCGAGGTGTCCTTCACGAGCGAGATGAAGGTGTTCGACAGCGGCGGCACCGACACGCGTGCCGCCTGCGGCAGGATGATCCGCCGCAGCGTCCGCGCGTTCGACATGCCGATCGTGTAGCCGGCCTCCCACTGCCCCTTCGGCACCGAGAGGATCGCCGCGCGGATGATCTCGGCCGCGTAGCCGCCCACGTTGAGCGAGAACGCGGCGATCGCGCTCGGCCACGGGTCGATGACGAGTCCGACGGCCGGCAGCCCGTAGAAGATCACGAACAGCTGCACGAGCAGCGGCGTGCCGCGGATGATCGAGACGTAGCCGCGCGCGATGGCGGACAGCACCCGGTTGCCCGAGAGCCGCATGAGCGCGACGCCGAGCGCGATCACGAGGCCGATCGCGAACGAGGCGAGGGCGAGCGGGATGGTCCCGCTCAGCCCGCCCCAGACGATCGGCCAGAAGGAGTCGAGGAAGAGCTGCCAGCCTTCGGCCATGTCAGGAACATACTCCCCCTGATCAGGAAGCCGGCTCCTGCGAGGCATCCGCCTGCGAGACGTCGGCGCCGAAGTACTTCTCGCCGATCTTCGCGAGGGTGCCGTCGGCCTGCAGCTTCGCGAGGGCCTCGTCGACCGCCTTCACGAGCGCGGTCTTGTCCTTGGTGAAGGCGAGGGCGCTCTCGGTGGGGTCGGTCTCGGCCGCGACCTCGATCTTCGCGCCCGGGTTCTGCTTCACGTAGTCGAGGTAGGTGAGCTTGTCGTTGACGGTGGCGTCGACACGGCCCTGCTCGAGCAGTGCGACGGCCTGGGCCCAGCCCTCCACCGATTCGACGTTCGCCCCCGCGTCGACCGCGAGCTGGTAGAAGTTGCTCGTGAGCGACTGGGCGGTCGTCTTCCCCTTCAGGTCGTCGAAGCTCGCGATCGAGGTGTCGCCCTCGTTCACGACGACGACGCTCGGCGACACGGTGTACGGCGTCGAGAAGAGGTACTGCTCCTCGCGCTCGGGGTTGATCGAGACCTGGTTGGCGATGACGTCGAAGCGGCCCGCCTCGAGGCCCGCGAAGATCGCGTCCCACTGGGTCTCCTGGAACTCGACCTCGAGGCCGAGCTCGTCGGCGACCGCCTCGGCCACCTCGACGTCGTAGCCGACGAGCTCGCCCGACCCCTCGTCGTGGTAGCTGAACGGACGATAGGTGCCCTCGGTCGCGACCGTGAGCGTGCCCGCCTTCACGAGGCCGAAGTCGTCGCCC
>JBDIAF010000241.1:0-3785 GCA_039812245.1 Agromyces sp.
TCGCCGCCGCCCCGCCCCAGGTCGAGCGATGCCCGCGGCACGGCACCCGGCCGCGCGGTGCCGCTCGCCGTGACCCGCACCCGGGCGGGCCCGGCCCGACTCCCCGGGCTCGTCGGAGGGAACTCCCGCTTCGACGAGCTCGGCGAACCATCGTCCCGGCCGGGCTCGCTCACGGCCGCGCCCGAACGCTCGACTGGGCGAGGCGATCGCGCAGGCCCGGCAGCATGCGTCGGCTCACCGGCAGCTCGACGCCGCCGACGACGACCGCGGGATGGTCGGAGCCGAGTCGGATGCGCGAGACGTGCGCGAGCGCGACGAGGTACGAGCGGTGCACTCGCACGAAGCCCGCATCGGCCCACTGCTTCTCGAGGTCGGCCATCGGCACCCGTACGAGGAAGCTCGCCTCGTCGGTGTGCAGCCTGGCGTAGTCGCCCTGCGCCTGCACGTAGCGCACCTCGTCGCGGCGGATCATGCGCGTGGTGCCGCCGAGCGGCACGGCGATCATCTCGCTCGCCGGCGAGGCATCCGCCGCCTGGGGTCGCAGGGCGTCGACGACGCGACCGATCGAGCGCTGCAGCCGCTCGGTGCGCACCGGCTTCAGCAGGTAGTCGACCGCGTCGAGGTCGAAGGCCTCGAGCGCGCCCTCCTCGTCGGCGGTGACGAAGACGAGCGCCGGGCGCCGCTCGAAGCGGGCGAGCGCGCGGGCGAGGTCGAAGCCCGACAGGCCGGGCATGTGGATGTCGAGGAAGGCGGCGTCGACCGGCTCGCGGGTGAGCAGGCGGATCGCCTCGGCGCCCGAGGACGCCTGGTGGACGACGCCGATGCGCGGGTCCTGCCGCAGCAGGAACGCCAGCTCGTCGATCGCGGGCTGCTCATCGTCGGCGATGAGGACGGAGATCACGGTTCCATCCTGTCATCGACGGATGCCTCGGGCCGGGGCTGCGCCTTCGGCACCCGCATGCGCACGAGCGTGCCGGCGCCGACGGCGGTCTCGACGACGAGGCCGTGCTCGTCGCCGTAGACCTGCCGCAAGCGGGCGTCGACGTTGCGGAGCCCGACGTGCTCGACGCCGCGACCGCCGGCGAGCACCTCGCGGATGGTGTCGGGGTCGAAGCCGACGCCGTCGTCCTCGACGCTGATGTCGGCGAAGGCGCCCGAGTCCTCCGCGGTGATGGTGATGCGCCCACCGCCCTCCTTCGCCTCGAGGCCGTGCCGCACGGCGTTCTCGACGAGCGGCTGGATCGAGAGGAACGGCACGACGGTCGAGAGCACCTCGGGCGCGATCTGCAGGGTGACCCGCAGCCGGTCGCCGAACCGGGCGCGCTCGAGGCGCAGGTAGCTGTCGATCGAGCCGAGCTCGTCGGCGACCGTCGTGAACTCGCCGTGACGGCGGAACGAGTAGCGCGTGAAGTCGGCGAACTCGAGCACGAGCTCGCGCGCCTGCGCCGGATCGGTGTTGATGAACGAGGCGATCGCGTTCAGCGAGTTGTAGATGAAGTGCGGGCTGATCTGCGCGCGGAGCGCCCGAACCTCGGCCTCGGCGAGGGCGGCCCTCGAGGCATCCAGCTCGCCGAGCTCGACCTGCGCGGCGACCCAGTCGGCGACCTCGCCCGTGGCGCGCACGAGCCCCGAGCGCACCGGGGCGGCGAAGGCGACGATCGCGCCCACGGGGCGCGCCCCGACGAGGATCGGGGCGGCAACGGCATCGCTCTCGTGAACGCCCGATGCGCGGGCAGCCAGTGGGATGCGGCGCTGCACCTGCGCCTTGCCCGTGTCCCGGGCGGTCGCGGCGAGCGAGGCCGCCGTCTCGCGCAGCGCCTCGTCGCCGTCGAGCGCGACCACTCCGTGCTGGTCGACGATCGCCAGCCCCTCGCAGCCGAGCAGGGCGCGCAGGTGCCGGCCGGCGCGCACCGCGTCGTGCTCCCCTACGCCGCCGCGCAGGTGCTTCGCCGCCCGCGAGGCGAGGTGCAGGGTCTGGTAGGTCGCCCGCTCGGCGTCGGTGCCGAGCTCCTTCGACGAGACGACGAGCCGGCGCAGCAGCACGACGAGGCCCACCGCGAGGGCGCCGGCGACGACGCCGACCGCGGCGGCGACGAGCACCGACTCAGGCATGCAGGTCAGCGTACTTGTCGTTCGCCGCGGCGCTCCGCCGCTCGTCGCAGGCTCGACGCCGTTCGGCGACGACGAACGGCGAAGGCCCCCGGCCGGGGGCCCCGAGCGCCAGCATGGTGCCACCGCGGGTTCGAGCGGCCGGAGCAGTGGCAACGCTGCGCGACGCCGGGAGCCCACTGCACCGGTGCGGCGGCCGTCGCACCGACGACCCCCGAAGGAGATGTCATGGGCAACGACGCCCTGAGTACGACCTCATCCGGCGCGGAGTCGACGACCAGTCCCATCGTCGACTACCGCGCGGTGCAGCGTTCCGGCGAGTTCCAGCGCCTGCGGCGGCGACAGCGCGGCTTCGTGTTCCCCGTGCTCGCCGCCTGCCTCGTCTGGTACCTCGCCTACGTGCTGCTCGCCAGCTACGCGCACGACTTCATGTCGACCCCGGTGTGGGGCAGCGTGAACGTGGCCATGGTGCTGGGCCTCGCGCAGGTGGTCACCACCTTCGCCGTGACGACCTGGTACGTGAGCTTCGCGAACCGGCGCCTCGACCCGCTCGCCGCCGAGATCCGCGATGAGATCGAGGCCGGCCGCGAGTTCGAGGAGGCCGCGCGATGACCGCCGCCCTCGCGACGGTGCTCGTCGCCGCGGCCGAGCCGGCCGCCTCGCCAGGCAACCCGTGGCTCAACATCGGCATCTTCGCCGCCTTCGTGGCCATCACGATGGTCATCGTCTTCCGCGCCAGCCGCAACAACAAGACCGCCGCCGACTACTACGCGGCCGGCCGCTCGTTCACCGGCGGGCAGAACGGATCCGCGATCGCCGGCGACTACCTCTCGGCGGCGTCGTTCCTCGGCATCGTCGGGGCGATCGCGATGACCGGGTACGACGGCTTCCTCTACTCGATCGGGTTCCTCGTGGCGTGGCTCGTCGCACTGCTGCTCGTGGCCGAGCTGCTGCGCAACACGGGGAAGTTCACGATGGCCGACGTGCTCTCGTTCAGGTTGCGGCAGAAGCCCGTGCGCATCGCGGCGGCGACCACCACCCTCGTCGTCTGCTTCTTCTACCTGCTCGCCCAGATGGCCGGCGCCGGCGGACTCGTCTCGCTGCTGCTCGGCATCAGCGACACCCTCGGCCAGTCGCTCGTGATCACCGTGGTCGGCGGCCTGATGATCCTCTACGTGCTCGTCGGCGGCATGAAGGGCACCACCTGGGTGCAGATCATCAAGGCGGTGCTGCTCATCGCCGGCGCCGGCGTGATGACCGTGTGGGTGCTCGCGCTCAACGGCTTCGACTTCTCGGCGCTGCTCGACAAGGCCGTCGCCGTCGCCGAGAACCCGGCCATCCTCGACCCGGGCCTGAAGTACGGCGTCTCGGACGTGTCGAAGATCGACTTCCTCTCGCTCGGCCTCGCGCTCGTGCTCGGCACCGCGGGCCTGCCGCACGTGCTCATGCGCTTCTACACGGTGCCCACGGCGAAGGAGGCGCGCAAGTCGGTCGTCTGGGCGATCTGGCTGATCGGCATCTTCTACGTGTTCACGCTCGTGCTCGGCTACGGCGCGGCGGCCCTCGTCGGCCCCGCGGTCATCGCCGGGGCGCCCGGCGGCCCGAACTCGGCCGCGCCGCTGCTCGCCTTCGCGCTCGGCGGCCCGCTGCTGCTCGGGCTGATCTCGGCGATCGCC
>JBDIAF010000242.1:0-3782 GCA_039812245.1 Agromyces sp.
GCAGCAGCGCGCCGACGGCGCACACCGAGGCGCCGGCCCACGCGACGACCGCCGCGGTCGTGCGCCCGCGCAGCGCGAGCAACACCAGCAATGCGCACAACGCCACGAGCACCGGCACGGCGCCGGGCCATGGCGCGCCGGGCGCCGGATGCGCGAGCCACAGGAATCCGCAGAATCCAGCGAGGAAGGCGACGACGGCGGCCCACGGCCAGCGCATCGCGAGGGGCAGGGCCCCGGCGATGCCGAGCGCGACGGCGAACGCCCAGCCGACGGGCACCTCGTACGCGGCCGCCGCGAGCGGCACCGTCACCGAGAACAGGGCGACGCCCGCGAAGGCGGCGAGGAACCAGCCGAGCACCTCGCCCGGCCAGGCATCGGTCGCCGTCGCACGGGGGCGACGGCCGGCCGGTCGCGCATCGGCCGCGGGACGTGCGATCGAGCCGGGCCGGGCGACCCCGACGGTCGGGCTCGCCGTCGCAGCGGCCGTCGCAGCGTCGGTCGCAGCGGCGGCACCGGCCTGCACCCCGTCGACCCCGGAGACGAATCCCTCCGGCGGGGGCGGCGCGGCGGGCGGCTCGGGCGCGACGGATGCGGTCATGGCGTCCATGCTGGCATCGCCGGACCGCCGGGGCATCCATCTGCGGAGCGGTTCGCGCCCCCTACCGCGGTAGGGGGCGACTCACGCCTTCGCGGCCTTCGCCGCGGCCTTGGCCGCCTGCTTGGTCGCGCGCACCTTCGCGAGCGATTCGGGGCTCACGATGTCGGCGACCGAGGCGAAGGAGCCAGGGTCGCCGTAGTGCCCCGCGGCCTCGCGCCAGCCCGGGGCCTCGAGCCCGCACTGCTTGCCGAGCAGGGCGAGGAAGATCTTCGCCTTCTGCTCGCCGAAGCCCGGCAGCGCCTTCAGCCGCTTCAGCACCTCGGCGCCGCTCGGTTCGCCGCGGGTCCAGATCGCGGATGCCTCGCCGCCCCAGTCGTCGCGCACGGCGGCCGCGAGCTGCTGCACCCGGCCGGCCATCGAGCCCGGGTACCGGTGCACCGCCGGGGTCTGCTTGAACACCTCGACGAGCCGGTCGGGGTCGGTGCCGGCGATGACGCCCGGGTCGATCGAGCCGAGTCGCTCGCGGATCTTCTCGGGCCCGGCGAACGCGGTCTCCATCGCGACTTGCTGGTCGAGCAGCATGCCGGTGAGCAGGGCGAAGGCGTCGTTCGAGAGCAGGTCGTCGGCGGGCTGCTCCCCCGTGATGTGCAGAGCCATGCCGCCATCCTCCCACCCGTCCGCCGGGCGCGCGACGGGGGTGCGGATGTCGGTGGCCGGTGATGGAATGGCCCCGAACCCGACCAACGAATCGAAACGGGAGAAGACCGTCATGGTGCTCGAGATGGACGTGAAGATCGAACTCATCCACGTGCCCGTCACCGACGTCGACCGCGCGAAGGCGTTCTACGTCGAGCAGTGCGGCTTCAACGCCGACCACGATCAACGCGTCAGCGACACCCTGCGCTTCGTGCAGGTCACCCCGCCGGGCTCGGCCTGCTCCATCGCCTTCGGCGAGGGGCTCGGCGGCACGCTCGAGCCGGGCTCGCTCGACGTGATCCAGGCCGTCATCCCCGACGCCGACGCCGCGCTCGCGCAGCTGCGTGCCGCCGGTGTCGACGCGCAGGGGGTCGACGAGCAGGCCTGGGGCCGCTTCGTCACCTTCACCGACCCCGACGGCACCCGGTGGACCCTGCAGCAGCTGCCCGACTGGGGCGCGGGGGCCCAGCAGGGCTGAGACGACGGCGGCCCCGCTCCTTCCGGAGCGGGGCCGCCGCGGTACGGCGATCCGAGATCAGCCGGCCTGCTTGACGATGTCGAGCAGGTTGGGGTTGTTGGCGTACGCCTCGGCGGCGTTCTCCTTGGTGACGATCACCGGGGCCAGCAGGTACGCGGGCACGACCTTCACGCCGTTGTCGTACTGCTCGGTGTCGTTGACCTCGACGTCCTCGCCCTTCTGGAGCTGCTGGATCATCTTGATCGTCTGCGCGACGAGCAGCGAGGTGTCCTTGTTGATGGTCGAGTACTGCTCACCGGCCATGATCGACTTCACCGACTCGACCTCGGAGTCCTGACCGGTGACGGTCACCTTCGAGATGTCCTTGCCGGCCTGCTTGATCGAGGTGATGATCGCGCGGGCGAGGTTGTCGTTCGGCGACAGCACGCCGTCGATGTTCGCGGTCGCGTAGTTCGCCGCGAGCAGCGAGTCCATGCGGCTCTGCGCGTTCTCGGCCTCCCAGCCCTGCGTCGCGGTCTGCGCGATGTCGGTCTGGCCCGAGGTCACCACGAGGGTGCCGTCGTCGATCTTCGGCTGCAGCACGTCCATCGCGCCGTTGAAGAACACGGCCGAGTTGGCGTCGTCGGGCGAGCCCGAGAACAGCTCGATGTTGTACGGCGCGTCGTGACCCGAGCGGGCGGCGAGCCCGTCGAGCAGGGCCTGGCCCTGCAGCTGACCGACCTTGAAGTTGTCGAACGCGACGTAGTAGTCGACGTTCGGCGTGTTCTCGATCAGCCGGTCGTAGGCGATGATCTTGACGCCCGCGTCGGCGGCCTGCTGCAGCTGCGTGCCGAGCTGCTTGCCGTCCTTCGCGCCGATGACGATGACCTTCGCGCCGTTGGTGACCATGGCCGAGATCTGGTTCTGCTGCTCGGCGACGGTGTTCGACGCCGGGGCGTACTGCACGTCGCCCTTGAAGCCGGCCGCCTTCAGGCCGTCCTCGAAGAGGCCGCCCGCGAGCACCCAGTTCTCACTGGTCTTGTCGGGGAGGGCGACGCCGATCGTGCTGTCCGCGGCGAAACCGGCCGAGGCGGTCTCTTCGCCGCCGGACGAGCCGCCGCGCTCGGAGGAGCAGCCCGCGAGCGCGAGCGCTGCGATCGCGGCCACGGCCGTGGCGGCGAGAGTGAGCTTCTTCATTGATCGATTCACTTTCTGTTGGGATTTCGGACTTCTCTTGGGGAAAAGGTCTTGGGGGCCGCGAGCGGCCGGCGGGATGCCACGGCGGTGCGCCGAGGCATCCGCGTCGTCACCTCGGCAGGTCCGCGGGCTGCGACGACTCGTTCGACTGGATGGTGGGCGCGACCGCCGGCGGCTCGAAGGGCCCCTGCGACTCGAGCCGCGCCTTGCGGCGGTTCGACCAGATGCCGAAGATCGAGGCGCCGCCCTGCCGCTTCGACCACACGTCGACCGCGACCGCGAGCAGCAGCACCAGGCCCTTGATGATCTGCACCACGTCGGCGCCGGCGCCGATGAGCTGCAGGCCGTTGTTGAGGAACGCCATGACGAGGCCACCGACGATCGACCCGATCACGGTGCCGATGCCGCCCGAGACGGCGGCACCGCCGATGAACACGGCCGCGATCGCGTCGAGCTCCCAGCCGTTGCCGTCCTGCGGACCGGATGCGGTCGAGCGGGCGACGAAGATCATGCCCGCGAGTGCGGCGAGCACCGACATGTTCATCATGACGAAGAAGTCGACCCGGCGGTCCTTCACGCCCGACAGCGTCGCGGCGAGGCGGTTGCCGCCGACCGCGTAGATGTGGCGGCCGAAGATCGTGCTGCGCGTGATGAAGGAGTAGAGGATCACGAGCACGACGAGGATGATGCCCGAGATCGGGAAGCTCGTGCCTGGGCGGCCGGTGGCGAACAGCCACGCCGCCCAGAGGATGACGCCGGCGAGCACGACGACCTTGACGACGCTCACCCAGACCGGCGCCTGCTCCGAGCCGAGCTTCTTCTGCACGCGGCGCA
>JBDIAF010000243.1:0-3777 GCA_039812245.1 Agromyces sp.
CGCACGACCTCCTCGAGCTCCGACGAGATGAACACCACGGAGACGCCGTCCTCGGCGAGCTGCGCGACCGCCTCCTGGATCTCGACCTTGGCGCCCACATCGATGCCGCGCGTGGGCTCGTCGAGGATCAGCAGCTCGGGCTTCGTCGCGAGCCAACGCCCGAGCAGCACCTTCTGCTGGTTGCCGCCCGAGAGGTTCTTGATGAGCCGGTTCGGGTCGGCCGGCTTCACGTTCAGGGCCGCGATGTAGGTGTCGACGATCTCGTCCTGCTCCTTGCGCGACAGCGGGCGGGCCCAGCCGCGCTCGGCCTGCAGGGCGAGGATCATGTTCTCGCGCACGGTGAGGTCGGCGATGATGCCCTCGTCGCGACGGTTCTCGGTGGAGAAGGCGATGCGCTTGCCCAGGCCGTCGGCCGGGCTCTTGATGTCGACGCGCGTGCCGTGGAGCGTCAGCTCGCCCTGATCGGGGCGGTCGGCGCCGTAGAGCAGGCGCGCGAGCTCGGTGCGACCCGAGCCGAGGAGGCCGGCGAAGCCGACGACCTCGCCGCGGTGGATGTCGAGGTCGGTCGCCTCGATGGAGCCGCGCCGGCCGAGGCCCTTCGCCGCGACGAGCGGCGCCTCGGCGGCGTAGTCGCGCTCGTCGACGCGGCGGTTGCCGCCGAGCGACGAGAGGGCGCCGAGGTCCTTGCCGATCATCTTCGAGATGAGCGCGTGGCGGTCGAGGTCGCGGGTGAGGTACTCGCCCTCGTACCGGCCGTTGCGCAGGATCGTGAGCCGGTCGCTCACGGCGTAGATCTGGTCGAGGAAGTGCGAGACGAACAGGATCGCGACGCCCTGGTCGCGCAGCGCCCGCATCACCCGGAAGAGGCCCTCGACCTCGGCCGCGTCGAGGCTCGAGGTCGGCTCGTCGAGGATCAGCACCTTCGCCTTGATCGCCATGGCCCGGCTGATCGCCACGAGCTGCTGCATCGCGATCGACAGCGTCGAGAGGGGCTTGTGGGTGTCGAGGTGCTCGAGGCCGAGGCGGGCGAGGGCTTCGGTGGCCGCCTTGTGCGTGGCGCGCCAGTTGACCCCGAGCGGCCCGCGCACCTCATGGCCGAGCATCACGTTCTCGCCGATGGAGAGGTTGGTGACGAGGTTGACCTCTTGGTAGACGGTCGAGATGCCTGCGGCCTGGGCGTCGCCGGTGCCGTGGAACTGGCGCTCCTGGCCGGCGACGATGATCTGGCCGCCGTCGATCCTGTAGACCCCCGTGAGGGCCTTGATGAGCGTCGACTTGCCGGCGCCGTTCTCGCCCATCAGCGCGTGGACCTCGCCCTGGAAGAGGCGGAAGTCGACCCCGTCCAGCGCCTTGACGCCCGGGAACTCGATCGAGATGCCTCGCATCTCGACGATGGGCAGTGCTTCACTCATGACAATCGCATTCCTGTGCTCCGGCCGCGATGCGGCCGGCCGATCGAGAGGACGGTGCGGGGTCGGCGAGTGGGCCGACCCCGCACCGCGGTGCTGGCGCCGCGGTCGCGCGGCGCGGCGACGGTCAGTACTTGCGGTCGGCGAGCACGGCCTGCGCGGCCTCGGCCGAGTCGAACGCCTCGCTCGGCACGATGATGTACGACTCGACCGACTCGCCGTCGAGCGTCTTCTTCACGACGTCGAGGGCGGTCTCTCCGAACAGCGGGTTGTACTCGTGCACGTAGCTGAGCTGGCCCTCGGCGAGGGCCTGCATGGCCGCCTTGGTGCCGTCGATCGTGGCGATCTTGACGTCGACGCCCGGCGTGAGGCCGGCCTCCTCGACGGCCTGCGCGGCACCGAGGCCCATCTCGTCGTTCTGGGCGAAGATCAGCTGGATGTTGTTGTTGTTCGCCTTGAGCAGCGTCTCGGTGACGCTCTTGCCCTCCTCGGCGGACCAGTTGGCGGTCTGCGCCGCGACCTGGACGAGCTTCGAGCCGTCGACCGACTCGTTCCAGCCCTCGTTGCGCTCGTTCACGACGCCGACGCCCGCGGGGCCCTCGAGCGTGATGTAGTTGCCGCCCTCGGGGAAGGTCTCGACGGCCCAGGCCCCGACCTCCTTGGCGACCTCGACGTTGTCGGGCGCGATGCGGGTGACGTAGAGGCTGTCGTCGTCGGGCTCGATGCCGCGGTCGAGCAGGATCACGGGGATCTCGGCCTCCTGGGCGCGCTTCAGCGAGTCCTCCCAGCCGGATGCCTCGGTGGCCGAGAGCAGGATCACGTCGACGCCCTCGTCGACGAACGACGTGAACGCGTCGATCTGCGACTTCTGGTCGAGGTTCGTGGCCGGGGCGTACTTCAGGTCGAAGCCCGCGTCCTTGGTGAAGGTGTCCTGGATGTTCGTCTCGTTCGCCTCGCGCCAGGCGCCCTCGGGGCCGACGGCGACGAAGCCGATGGTGGTCAGGTCGTCGCCGCCCGAACCGCTGTCGCCGCTCGCGCCGCCGCTCGAGCAGGCTGCGAGCCCGATGCTGAGCGCGCCGACGGCCGCCAGACCGATGGCCTTCGCGAATCGCCTCTGAACTGACATGTGATCTCCTCCTTGAGACTCGGCACTGCTGCCGGCTTGGCCCGGTGCAGCACTGCCGACACGGGACTTTCGGGTGATTGCAGCTGCACTCGGTGCTTGCTACACGAGGGATGTTACCGGGAACAAAATGCGGAGCGCAAGCACAATTGTTCCCGGAAACATAACATCCCGGTCACGCGGATGCGAGGGCCCGCCTCCGCCGGCTGCGGCCGGCTCCCGCGGGAACCACCTTGTGCACGCAGAACCACCCCGCGACCCGGTTCCTGCGCACGAATCTGGTTCCCGCGCCGCGCGCGCTCCGCGCTCCCCTACGCGTCGTCGTCCTCGTCGGCGGCGATCATCTCGATGATGGTGTCGACGCTGAGGCCCGGACCGTTGCTCACCTCGCCGATCTTGCGGCGGTCCTTCAGGATCGCGATGCGGTCGCTCAGCCGCACCACCTCGTCGAGCTCGGAGGAGATGAAGACGACCGCGACGCCGTCGCGCGCCATCTCCGCCACGCGGGCCTGGATCTCGACCTTCGCGGCGATGTCGACGCCGCGCGTCGGCTCGTCGAGGACGATCACGTGCGGGCGGGTCGCGAGCCAGCGGGCCAGCAGCACCTTCTGCTGGTTGCCGCCCGACAGCTGCCTCGCCGGCGCGTCCGGCCCGGGCGCCACGATCATGAGCGACTCCATGAACCGTTCGACGAGCGCCTCGCGCTCGGCGCGCGAGACCGGCCGCGCCCAGCCCCGGATGCCCTGCAGCGCGAGGACGATGTTGTCGCTGACGCTCAGCTCCTCGATGATGCCGCCGTCGCGGCGGTCCTCGCTGGCGAACGCGATGCGACGCCGCAGCGCCGCGGCCGGGTTCGGCAGCGCGACGGGCCGGCCGTCGACCGAGATGGCGCCCGAGTCGTGGCGCACGACGCCGGCGAGCAGCTGGCCGAACTCGCTTCGGCCCGAGCCGCGGAGGCCACCGAGGCCCACGACCTCGCCCCGGTGCAGCTCGAAGTCGGTCGCCTCGAACTCGCCGCGCCGGCCGATGCCCGTCGCCCGGTAGACGGGCTCGCCGGTCGGGTCGGCGCGGTGCGCGCGCCGCTCGGAGCCGATGCGCCGCAGCTCGGTGAGGTCCTTGCCGATCATCTTCGCGATGAGCTCGGCGCGATCGAGCTCGCGCGTGGGGTACTCCCCCTGGCCCTCCCCATCGCGAAGCACCGTGATGCGGTCGCTGATGGCGTAGACCTGCTCGAGGAAGTGGGAG
>JBDIAF010000244.1:0-3762 GCA_039812245.1 Agromyces sp.
GTGCGGCTACTGCACCCCCGGCTTCGCCTGCAGCATGGCGGGCGAGTACTACCGTGCAGACCGCGAGGCGGTCGCGGCCGAGTCGGCGGATGCCCCGGCCTCCGCCGGCGCCGAGGCCGACGTCTCCGGAGGCCACGACGAGGGCTGCCCGGCCCACGACGCCGAGCACGGCCCCAACGGCTTCGACCTGCATGCCCTGAGCGGCAACCTGTGCCGCTGCACCGGGTACCGCCCGATCCGCGACGCCGCGTACACGCTCGGCTTCCCCGAGGCATCCGACCCGCTCGCCGCCCGCCTGGCCGAGCCCGCCCCCGCGGCCGTGCCCACCGACTACGAGTGGGAGGGCGCCCGCTTCGTGCGCCCGGCGAGCCTCGCCGAGACGCTGCGGCTCATCCGCGACGAGCCCGACGCGCTGCTCGTGGCCGGCTCCACCGACTGGGGCGTCGAGGTCAACATCCGCGGCCGCCGCGCGCCGCTCGTGGTCGCGATCGAGCAGCTCGAGGAGCTTCGCACCCTCGAGTTCGGCGACGACGTCGTCGAGATCGGAGCGGCGCTGTCGCTCTCCGAGGCCGAGCGTCGTCTCGACGGCCGGGTGCCGCTGCTGGCCCAGCTCTTCCCGCAGTTCGCCTCGCGGCTCATCCGCAACCGCGGCACCTTCGGCGGCAACCTCGGCACCGGCTCGCCCATCGGCGACACTCCCCCGGCGCTGCTCGCCCTCGGCGCGCGCGTCGTGCTCGCCCGTGCCGACGAGGCCGCACCCGGCGCCACAGGGAGTGGGCACTGGGCCGAGCGCGAGGTCGAGCTCGCCGAGTACT
This sequence comes from Agromyces sp., assembly GCA_039812245.1. Lineage (GTDB taxonomy): Bacteria > Actinomycetota > Actinomycetes > Actinomycetales > Microbacteriaceae > Agromyces. Next base: position 816 of record JBDIAF010000244.1, read on the forward strand.
TCACCGGCTACCGCCAGACCGTCCGCGAGGCGGGCGAGCTGATCCGCGCGATCCGCATCCCGCTGCCGCTCGCCACGCTCACCGCCTTCCACAAGATCGCCAAGCGCCGCTTCGACGACATCTCGAGCGTCGCCGTCGCGTTCGCCATCGACCTCGACGACGCGGGCCTCGTCACCGCGGCCCGCATCGGCCTCGGCGGCGTCGCCGCGACCCCGCTGCGCGCCTACGACGCCGAGCAGGCCCTGGTCGGCAAGCCCTGGAACATCGCCACCGTGAAGGCCGCCTCGGCCATCCTCCGCGCCGCGGGCACGCCGATGAGCGACCACCGCGCGAGCGCCGACTACCGCTCGCTCATGCTCGGCAGCGCGCTGCTGAAGCTCTACAGCCAGACCACCGCGTCGGCCCATGCCGACCGCCTGCAGAAGGAGGTGTCGGCATGAGCGCCCTCGCCGACCGCCCCGCGAACCCCGTCGTCGGCCACCGCGCCGCGCACGAGAGCGCGGCCCTGCACGTCACGGGTGCCGCCATGTACACCGACGACCTCGCCGCGCACACCGCCGGGGTGCTGACCGCCTGGCCGGTGCAGGCCACCAATGCGCACGCGCGCGTGACGGTCGACGTCGCCCCGGCCTACGAGGTGCCGGGCGTCGTGCGCGTGCTCACCGCCGACGACGTGCCCGGCGTCAACGACGCCGGCATCAAGCACGACGAGCCGCTCTTCCCGAGCGAGGCGATGTTCTACGGGCACGCGCTCGTCTGGGTGCTCGGCGAGACGCAGGAGGCGGCCCGACTGGGCGCCGCAGCGGTGAAGGTCGACTACGAGCCGCTCCCCTCCTACATCACCGTGCAGGACGCCATCGACGCCGAGTCGTTCCAGGGCATCGCCCGCACCGTGAGCCGGGGCGACGCCGCGGGCGCGATGGCCTCGGCCGCGCGCGTCTTCGAGGGCGTCACCGAGTTCGGCGGCCAGGAGCACTTCTACCTCGAGACGCACGCCTCGCTCGCCGTGCGCGACTCCGAGGGGCAGTACTTCGTGCAGTGCTCGACGCAGCACCCGTCCGAGACGCAGGAGATCGTCGCGCACGTGCTCGGCATCTCGTCGAGCGAGGTGACCGTGCAGTCGCTGCGCATGGGCGGCGCCTTCGGCGGCAAGGAGATGCAGCCGCACGGCTTCGCCGCGATCGCCGCGCTCGGCGCGAAGCTCACCGGCCGACCCGTGCGGCTGCGCCTGAACCGCACGCAGGACATCACGATGACCGGCAAGCGCCACCCGTTCCACATCTCCTGGAAGGCCGGCTTCGACGAGGCCGGGTACATCCAGGCCCTCGAGGCGACCCTCACCGCCGACGGCGGCTGGAGCATCGACCTCTCCGAGCCCGTGCTCGGCCGCGCGCTCTGCCACCTCGACAACGCCTACTGGATCCCCAACGTGCACGCGCACGGGCGCATCGCGAAGACGAACAAGACCTCGCAGACCGCGTTCCGCGGCTTCGGCGGGCCGCAGGGCGTCTTCCTCATCGAGGACATCCTCGGCCGGGTGGCCCCGGCGCTCGGCATCGAACCGGCGAAGCTGCGCGAGCAGAACTTCTACCGCCAGGGTCAGACGACCCCCTACGGGCAGACCGTGAAGGACGCCGACCGGATGCCGCTCATCTGGTCGCAGCTGAAGGACGAGAGCGACTTCGACGCCCGCCGCGCCGAGATCGCCGCCTACAACGCGGCGCACGCCGACACGAAGCGGGCGCTCGCGATCACCCCGATCAAGTTCGGCATCTCCTTCAACTTCGCCGCGTTCAACCAGGCCGGCGCCCTCGTGCACGTCTACAAGGACGGCTCGGTGCTGATCAACCACGGCGGCACCGAGATGGGCCAGGGCCTGCACACGAAGATGCTGCAGGTCGCGGCCACCGCGCTCGGCCTCGAGCTGCACCAGGTGCGGCTCGCCCCGACCCGCACCGACAAGGTGCCCAACACCTCGGCGACCGCGGCGTCGTCGGGCGCCGACCTCAACGGCGGCGCGGTGAAGAACGCGTGCGAGCAGATCCGCGACCGCATGGCGAAGGTCGCCGGGCGACTGCTGAACGTCGACGAGCGCGACGTGCGCTTCTCGGGCGGCTACGTGACGGGCCTCGGCAACCGCGATCAGCGGCTCACCTTCGCCGAGCTCGCCGAGGCCGCCTACCTGCAGCGGGTGCAGCTGTGGGCCGCCGGCTACTACCGCACCGAGGGCCTGCACTGGAACCCCGACCTCATGCAGGGCTCGCCGTTCAAGTACTACGCCTACGGCGCTGCGGCGACCGAGGTGGAGGTCGACGGCTTCACGGGCGCGTACTCCGTGCGTCGCGTCGACATCATCCACGACGTGGGCGACTCGCTCTCGCCGATGCTCGACATCGGCCAGATCGAGGGCGCCTACGTGCAGGGCGTCGGCTGGCTGACGTTGGAGGAGCTGCGCTGGGACGAGAGCGACGGCCCGGGCCGCGGGCGCCTGCTCACCCAGTCGGCCTCGACGTACAAGCTGCCGAGCTTCTCGGAGATGCCCGAGGTGTTCAACGTGCGCCTGTTCGAGAACGCCCGCGAAGACGGCGCGGTCTACGGCTCGAAGGCCGTCGGCGAGCCGCCGTTCATGCTCGCGTTCAGCGCCCGCGAGGCGCTGCGCGAGGCCGTCGGCGCGTTCGGCGCCCCCGGCCTCGAGGTCGAGCTCGGCTCGCCCGCGACGCCCGAGGCCGTCTTCTGGGCGCTCGAGCGCGTGCGCGAGGCGTCGGGGCCGGATGCCTCGGCCGAGGCCGCCACGACGGTGGACGCCACGACGGCTGCAGCGTCGAGCGGCGCCGCCGAGCGCGAGCTCATCGGCGCCGACTGAGGCACCCCGACGACGAGGAGGGCCCGTGGACTGGCTCGAAGCGCTGCAGCGCCTGCGCGACGCGCGCACGCCCGCGGTCATCGT
>JBDIAF010000245.1:0-3755 GCA_039812245.1 Agromyces sp.
TGCCGATGGTGCTCGTCTGGCTGCTGCTCGCGCGGCTGGCCCCGCGTTGGGCCGTGCCGGCCGCGATGCTGGTCGCGGTGATCGGCATCGCGATCGTCGCCGGCCCCGCGGTGGTGGGCGCGGATGTCGTCGCACCGCGACTGGAGTTCGTCGTGCCCGTGTTCGAGCCGCTCGTGATCGTCGGGCTCGGCGTGCCCCTCTTCGTCGTCACGATGGCCGGCCAGAACGTGCCGGGCTTCGCGGTGCTGCAGACGTTCGGCTACCGTGCGGCGCCCGCACCCGTGCTCGTCCCCTCGGGCGCGGCGTCGGCGGCGTCCGCGCTGTTCGGCGGGCACGCCGTGAACCTGGCGGCGATCACGGCCGCCATCATGGCGGGCCCCGAGGCGCACCCCGACCGCGAGCGCCGCTGGGTCGCCACGGTCACGGCGGGCATCTGCTATCTCGCGCTCGGCTTCGGGGCCGGGCTCGCGGCGGCCGTGGTGCGAGCGTCGCCGCCCGTCATCATCACCGCCGTCGCGGGCCTTGCCCTGATCGGCGCATTCGTGCAGGCCGTGACGATCTCGCTCGAGGCGAAGCCGCATCGGGTGGCCGCCGCCGCGACGCTCCTGGTGACCGCGTCGGGCGTGGCCGTCGCGGGCATCGGCTCGGCATTCTGGGGCCTCGTGGTGGGCGGGGCGCTCATGCTGTGGTTGCGGCCGAGGCCCGAGGCATCCGCCGCCGTCGCCGATCGCGACGAGCGATCGGCCTGATCAGGCCAGGTCGTCGTCGGTGCGCGCGCCGAAGACGATCTCGTCCCAGCTGGGCATGGAGGCGCGGCCGCCGCGCTTCGCCTGGCTCCGCGACGAGGAGCTCGCCTTTCCGCCCCACAGCGCCCGGGCGGCGGTGCCGGGCTTCTCATCCGGTGCGTCGCCGCCGGCCGGTCGAGCCCGATCCGGGGCGTCGTCGAGCGGCAGCTCGGGCTGCGCCCGGTGCTCCGCCGCCGGTGTGGCCGGAGCCGGGGCGGCCGAAGGCGCAGCGGGGGTGTGCGTCGGGGTCTCGGCAGGTCGCAGCGTCGCGTGCGCGTCGCCGGCGGCTTCGCGCTCGCCCCTGCGGCGGCGCAGCGCCTCGAGCAGGTCGGCCGTCTCGCCCTGCGCGGGCGCCGGTTCGTCGGCGCGCTTGATCGCGGCTCGGGTGACCGCGGGGCTCGAGACCGGAGTGCTGCGGGCGTACGGCAGCGGCTCGAGCTGCGGGGCCGTGTCGAAGTCGCCGTGCAGCGGGTCCTCGATGGTGAACGCGCCGCTGTCGAAGCGTGACTCGTTGCCGTCGACCGCGCGGAGGCGGGGGATGAGCCCGCCCTTGACCTCGCCCTGCTGCGAGAGCGTGATCGCCTCGGAGTTGAGCGGCTGCAGCGCCTGCTTGCGCGGTTCGAAGGCCCAGCGGGCGTCGTGGTCGATCTCGTCGACGGTGAACTCGAGCTTGACGATCCAGCCGCGCTCCTCGTCCTTCCAGCTGGCCCAGCGCTCGCCCGAGGCGCCGAGCTTGGCGAGCCGATCGCGGATCTCGGAGCCGAACGAGGCGGGCTCGTCGGGGTCGGGCTCGACGGCGACCACCACGGGGACGGCGAGCGCCGAGTTGACCATGTGCTCGCGCTCGGCGATCACGGGGCCCTCGAACCGCCGGATGTACTCGACGGCGGCGCCGGTCACCCTGGCCACGTCCTCGGCCGACATGCCGGAGCGGATGTGCGCCTGGATCTCGCGCGGCGGGATCCTCGGGCCGGTGTGCTGCTCGGGCTGCGCCTGCCGGATGCGGGATTGCAGCACGTCGTCGACCACGATCCGGAAGCGTGCGCCGTCTTCGGAGGCGACGAGCAGCGCCCCGTCCTCGACTCCGATAACCTTCAGTTCCTGCATCGCGAGAGCCCTTCCGTGCCTGCGTCTGCGCCCAAGGATGCCACGCGTTCTCGCCTGCTCCGGGGAATAGCGCGGGCGTGCCGGAAGTTGAAGCCTCAGCAAGACCTGAGAGGTCGGGCCGGATGGTTTGCTTACGCCGGTGTTTTCATGCAAACTATGGCCGCCGAATCCGGCGTGAAGGAATGGATGGGAATGGCAACCGACTACGACGCCCCGCGGAAGACCGAAGACGACTCCGAGTCGATCGAGGCTCTGAAGGAACGCGTCCCCGACAAGATGTCGGGTGTGGTCGACGTCGAAGACGCCGACAACCCGGGCAGCTTCGACCTCTCCGGCGCCGACCTCTCCGACGTCGAGCTCGACGTCGTGGTGCTGCCGCCTCAGGCCGACGAGTTCACCTGCGTGAGCTGCTTCCTCGTGAAGCACCGCTCGCAGATCGACCACGAGACGAAGCTCGGGCCGATCTGCCTCGAGTGCGCCGCCTGAGCGGCGCCCCCGCACTCACTCCGGCCGTCGCGATCCGTTGATCGCGGCGGCCAGTTCGTTGGGGCGACGGGTCGACACGAGCCAGTACGGGGTCGGGTCGGCCGGGTCGACCACGGGCACCCTCACGACGGGCCCGATCCAGCCGCGGATCACCAGGAACGCCCGCGCGTCCAGCCCCGTGCCGCGCTCGACTCGGGCGGCGGCGGGCTCGAAGGCGACCGCCTCGCCCGTCTGGGCGAGCTCGATCTCGGCGCGCCCGGCGCGCAAGCGGCCCGCGTGCACCTCGACGACGGGCGCCGTGAGGCTCAGGGTGCCGACGACCGCCAGGTAGAGCACGATGCCGGTGACGATCCCCGCGGGGAGCGAGACGGGCGCCAGCACGAGGATGCTCGCGGGCACCAGGAGCAGGCTCGAGAGGTAGATCCAGGGCGTCGGCCAGAGTTTCTCGCGGTAGTCGGGCATGGGTCTATCCCACCAGACTTCTGCACTAGCCTCTAACGGTGACCGATTCCGTCGACGTCCTCATCACCGCAGATCGCGTGCCCGCCTACGCCCACCCGGGCGACGCCGGCGCCGATCTGCACGCCGCCGAGTCGCTCGTGCTCGCCCCGGGCGAGCGGGCGACGGTCGGCACGGGCGTCTCGATCGCCCTGCCCGACGGCCACGTCGCATTCGTCGTGCCGCGCTCGGGGCTCGCCTTCAAGCACGGCATCACGATCGTGAACGCGCCGGGCACCGTCGACGCGGGCTACCGCGGCGAGATCAAGGTCGCGCTGCTGAACACCGACCGACACGAGTCGTATGCGATCGAGGCCGGCGACCGGATCGCCCAGCTCGTCATCATGCCCGTCGCCCGCGCGCGCTTCGTCGAGGTCGACGAGCTGCCCGCGAGTCGGCGCGGCGAGGGCGGCTTCGGCTCCACCGGATTCGGCGAGAACAAGTCAGGAGAGCTCGCGTGAGCGACATCGAGAACATCGGCGGCGCCCCCGCCGACCAGCCCAAGTCCGCACCCGAGGACCGCGCCACGGCGGGCCCGTTCGACGAGTCGGAGGCCAACCCGGTCCGGCCCTACGTCGACCTCGGCGGGGTGAAGGTGCTGCCCCGCGAGGGCCTGCACCTGCGCCTCGAGGTCGAAGAGGGATCGAAGCGGGTCGTCGCGATCGGGCTCGACTACGCGAACTCCACGCTGCAGGTGCAGCCGTTCGCGGCACCGCGTTCGAGCGGCCTGTGGCACGAGATCCGCGCGCAGATCGCCGAGCAGATCGCGCGCCAGGGCGGCACGACGAGCGTGCGCGAGGGCGCCTTCGGGCCCGAGCTGCTCGCGCAGATCCCCGTGGCCGGCGCCGACGGCGCATCGGGCCACATGCGCCTCGCGCG
>JBDIAF010000246.1:0-3743 GCA_039812245.1 Agromyces sp.
GCGACGCCCAGTTCCAGTTCGTGAAGTCGTTCGCGGCGATCGCGGAGGCGGGCACCCACGTCGACGAGCTCGCCGCGCTCTTCGCGGGCGAGCGCTCGCTGGACGGCCTCGACATCGACACCGACCTCGGCTGGGAGCTGCTCATCGCCCTCGTCGCGGCCGGCCGCGCCGGCGACGCCGAGATCGACGCCCGCCTCGCCGAGGACCAGACCGCGACCGGGCAGGAGTCCGCCGCGCACGCCCGCGCCGCGATCCCCACCGCCGAAGGCAAGCAGCGCGCCTGGGACTCGATCGTCGTCTCCGACACCGCGACGAACTCGGTCGTCCGCACCACCGCCGCCGGCTTCGTCCGCGCCGACGACCGGTCGCTGCTCGCCCCCTACGTGGAGCGCTACTTCGGCATGATCGGCGAGGTGTGGCAGAACCGCAGCTACGCCATCGCGGAGAAGCTCGTCGAGCTGCTCTACCCGGCCCCGCTCGCCGACCGCGCCCTCGTCGACGCCAGCCACGCCTGGCTGGACGCCAACGCCGACGCCGCGCCCGCGCTGCGCCGCCTCGTGATCGAGAACGTCGCCGGCGTCGAGCGGGCCCTCGCCGCACAGGCTCGCGACGCGCAGTAGCACCCACCCGCCCCTCGGGCTGCGAAGGAGCGCATCGAGGCCGCCGCGAGCGGTCTCGATGCGCTTCGCTGCTCGACCGGCATCGTCGTACCCCGGTACCACCGGGCCGCCCTCGAAACGTTCCGCGGGCTGACGCGCCCCAGCGGGGGCATCCGTAGCGTCGTGGGCATGATCACCGCAACCGCGCTCACGAAGCGCTACGGCGCGAAGACCGCCGTCGACGACATCACGTTCGCCGTGCGCCCCGGACGGGTGACCGGGTTCCTCGGTCCGAACGGCGCCGGCAAGTCCACCACGATGCGCATGATCGTCGGACTCGACCGGCCGAGCGCCGGCGACGTCACCGTGGGGGGAAAGCGCTACGCCGAGCACCGCGCGCCGCTGCACGCCGTCGGCGCCCTGCTCGACGCGAAGGCGGTGCACACCGGGCGCACCGCCGAGAACCACCTGCTCGCGATGGCCGCGACCCACGGCATCGGCGCCCGTCGGGTGCGCGAGGTGATCGAGCTCACCGGGCTCGAGTCGGTGGCCCGCAAGCGCGTCGGCGGCTTCTCGCTCGGGATGGGCCAGCGGCTCGGCATCGCCGCGGCGATGCTCGGCGACCCCGAGACCCTGATCCTCGACGAGCCCGTGAACGGCCTCGACCCCGAGGGCGTGATGTGGGTGCGCCGGCTCGTGCGCCACCTGGCGTCCGAGGGCCGCACCGTCTTCCTCTCCTCGCACCTCATGAGCGAGATGGCCCAGACCGCCGACCACCTCATCGTGCTCGGACGAGGGCGCATCATCGCCGACGCCGCCGTCGAGGAGATCGTCTCCGCCGGAACCCGAGCCCGAGTCCGCGTGCGATCGCCGCACGCGTCGCAGCTCGCCGAGCTGCTCGCCGCGCCCCACATCGCGATCGTCCGCTCCGAGGCGGGGCTGCTGGAGGTCACCGGCATCGAGGCGTCGGGCATCGGCGACCTCGCCGCCGCGAACGGCCTCGCGATCCATGAGCTCACCCCGCAGAGCGCCTCGCTCGAGGAGGCCTACCTGGCCCTCACGAACGACGCCGTCGAGTACCGCACGGAGGCAGTCCGATGACCACGACCAGCGCAGCAGACGCCGCCGCCGCCGGGGGCGTAGCCGCCTCCCGCCTGAGCTTCGGCGGGGTGCTCCGATCCGAGTGGATCAAGCTCCGCAGCCTCCGCTCGACCGTGTGGTCGTACCTGATCGTGGTCGCGATCTCGCTCGGCATGGCCGCGCTCATGTCGGTCAGCGTCGCCGGCGGCGAGGTCGGGCCCTCGGATGCCTCGGGCGCAGCGGACGTGCAGCAGGCGCAGCTCGTGCTGCAGGCCTCGGTCTTCGGCGTCTTCTTCGGCCAGCTCGTCGTCGCCGTGCTCGGGGCGCTCGTCATCAGCGGCGAGTACACGACCGGCATGATCCGTTCGACGCTGACGGCGGTGCCCAAGCGCCTGCCTGCGCTCGCCGCCAAGGCGATCGTGCTCTTCGCCGCGACCTTCGTGCTCGGCCTCGTGGCGAACCTCGGCGGCTACGCCGTCGCCTCGCTCGTGTTCGCGAGCCACGGCGTCTCGGCCCCGCTGTTCGCCGCCGGCACCCTGCTCACCCTCGCGGGCGGGGCCCTCTACCTCGCGCTCGTCGCCGTGTTCGCCCTCGGCGTCGGCACGATGATCCGTTCGAGCGCCGGCAGCATCGCGGCCGTGCTGGGCGTGCTGCTGCTCCTGCCGACGGTGCTGCAGCTCATCCCCGCCGACTGGGCGCACGACGCCGTCCCGTACCTGCTCTCCTCCGCCGGGATGACGATGTTCACGACCGCCGGCACCGAATCGGCGTCCCTCGTCGGCCCGGATGCGTGGCAGAGCCTGCTGATCGTCCTGGTCTGGGTGGCGGCCTCCCTCGCCGGCGCCACGGTGCTCCTCCGGCGACGGGACGCGTAGAGTCCTGCCCATGACGGAAGCGACGCACTCCCCCGACCGTCCGGTTCCGGCGGTCGGGGGAGAACTCCGTCTGCCCAAGCCGCCGGGCGTCATCCGGCAGTTCTGGGCGAGGCATCCGCATCTGGCCGATTCGCTCATCACGGCCCTGTACGCCGTTCCGACGCTCATCGCCACGCTCGTGCTGGCCGCCGACTCCCCCGCGCCGCCGTCGTGGGCCGTGGCCCTGCAACTGGGCGGCATCGCGCTGGGCGGTGCGGCGCTGCTCCTGTTCCGCCGCACCAGGCCCTGGCTCGTGACGATCGTCGCCTGGGCCGTCTGCGTCATCGCCTCGCCGATCGGCATGAACGACGTCTTCCCCGTCCTGTTCGCGCTCTACGGCCTCGGGGTGTACCGGTCGACGAAGTCGGCGTGGATCGGCTTCGGAGGCTCGGTCGTCGTCGCCACCGCCTCGGCGGCGCTCGTCGCCTGGCTCGCGGCTCTGGGCGCGGTGACCCCGTTCGACGGCGGTCCGGCCTCGGCCGCGACGCAGTCGACGCTCGGCATGCTGGTCGCGACGCTGATCGGGATCACGGTGGGCAATCGCCGCAGGTACCTCGACGCGCTCATCGCCCGCGCGCACGACCTGGCTCGCGAGCGCGACCAGCAGGCCCAGCTCGCCGCGGCGGCCGAGCGCGCCCGGATCGCCCGCGAGCTGCACGACATCGTCTCGCACGGCCTCACCGTCATGGTCACCCTCGCCGACGGCTCGGCCGCGGCGGCGGTCGGCGACCCGGCGCGCGCCGCGGAGGTGATGCGCGGCGTCGCCGAGACCGGCCGCGACGCCCTCGGCGAGATGCGCCGGATGCTCGGCGTGCTCTCCGAACCGGGCGAGGCGCCGTTGGCGCCCCAGCCCGGCCTGGCGGCGATCCCCGAACTCGTCGAAGGCTTCCGCGAGGCCGGGATGCCCGTGCGGCTCACGACCGCCGGCGCACCGAGCTCCGACGCGGCGGTCGAGCTGGCCGTGTACCGCCTCGTGCAGGAGGGGCTCACGAACGCGTTGCGGCACGGCGCCCAGGCGCAGCGCGTCGAGGTGCTCGTCGAGCATCGCGACGACGCGATCGTGGTCGTCGTGGAGGACGACGCACCCGGTCGCACGGATCGCGCCGCGACGCAGGGCGCCGGACGCGGGCTCGCCGGCCTGCGCGAGCGC
>JBDIAF010000247.1:0-3728 GCA_039812245.1 Agromyces sp.
CCGGGGCGGCCGCGCGGGAGGCGGCCGCCCCGTACGCCGGGCGAGGGGACGCCCGGACCGGGCGGGCGGAGGCTCCATGGGGGAGGCCCCGCCCGCCCGCGCCTCGTCGTCACGGGCGTCACGCGGTTGCGAGGGGTCCTCGTCTCGGTGCTACCCTTGTCTCGTGCTTCACGGCCTGCTCCTTCTTAGCTGCCGCAGCGAGTCCTAGTTCGAAGGCCTCCCTCGCTGCGGAGTTCGTCGTCGGCTGAAACCACCGAGTAGCGAGAAGAGCATTCCCATGCAGAACACCCAGAAGCCGTCTCCGATGCCCGTGCATCGATACCGCCCGTTCCACGAGCAGATCCGCGTCGAGCTGCCCGACCGCACGTGGCCCGATGCGCGCATCACGCAGGCGCCGCGCTGGTGCGCCGTCGACCTGCGCGACGGCAACCAGGCGCTCATCGACCCGATGAGCCCCGAGCGCAAGCGCATCATGTTCGAGCTGCTCGTCAAGATGGGCTACAAGGAGATCGAGGTCGGGTTCCCCAGCGCGAGCCAGACCGACTTCGACTTCGTGCGCCAGCTCATCGACGAGGGCGCGATCCCCGACGACGTCACCATCCAGGTGCTGACGCAGGCGCGCGACCACCTCATCGAGCGCACCTACGAGGCGATCGCGGGCGCAAAGCAGGCCATCGTCCACCTCTACAACTCGACGAGCGTGCTGCAGCGCGAGGTCGTCTTCCGCACCGACCGCCAGGGCATCGTCGACATCGCGCTCCACGGCGCGCGCAAGTGCCGCGAGATGGAGCGCACCGTGCCCGGTACGACCGTCTACTACGAGTACTCGCCCGAGAGCTACACGGGCACCGAGCTCGAGTTCGCGGTCGACGTCTGCAACCAGGTGCTCGAGGTCTTCGAGCCCACGCCGGAGCGCAAGGTCATCATCAACCTGCCCGCCACGGTCGAGATGGCCACGCCCAACGTCTACGCCGACTCGATCGAGTGGATGAGCCGGCACCTGAACCACCGCGAGAACGTCATCCTCTCGCTGCACCCCCACAACGACCGCGGCACTGCGATCGCGGCCGCCGAGCTCGGCTACATGGCCGGCGCCGACCGCATCGAGGGATGCCTGTTCGGCAACGGCGAGCGCACGGGCAACGTCGACCTGGTGGCCCTCGGCATCAACCTCTTCACGCAGGGCGTCGACCCGCAGATCGACTTCAGCGACCTCGACGAGATCAAGCGCACGGCCGAGTACTGCAACCAGCTGCGGGTGCACGAGCGCAGCCCCTGGGCCGGCGACCTCGTCTACACGGCGTTCAGCGGCTCGCACCAGGACGCGATCAAGAAGGGCTTCGAGTCGATGGAGGTGCGCGCCGAGGCATCCGGCGTCTCGGTCGACGAGCTCGAGTGGGCCGTGCCCTACCTGCCGGTCGACCCGAAAGACCTCGGTCGCAGCTACGAAGCCGTCATCCGCGTCAACTCGCAGTCGGGCAAGGGCGGCGTCGCCTACCTGCTGAAGACCGACCACGCGCTCGACCTGCCGCGTCGCCTGCAGATCGAGTTCTCGGGCGTCGTGCAGGCCAAGACCGACGCCGAGGGCGGCGAGGTCTCGAGCGACGACATCTGGCGCATCTTCACCGACGAGTACCTGCCCGCTCCCGCCGATCGCCCCGACGAGAAGTGGGGCCGCTTCGAGCTGCTGAGCCTGCGCACCGAGAGCGCCCTCGACGGCGTCGTCAACGTGCGGGTGGGCCTGCGCGACGGGGACGAGCGGGTCGACGCCGACGCGAGCGGCAACGGGCCGATCTCGGCGTTCCTCGCGGTGCTCGGCGCCGAGGGCGTGCACGTGAAGCTGCGCGACTACGTCGAGCACACGCTCGCCGCGAGCGGCGACGCCGTCGCGGCCGCGTACGTCGAGCTCGAGGTCGAAGGCCGGGTGCTGTGGGGCGTGGGCATCGATGCCGACATCTCGACGGCGTCGCTGAAGGCCGTCGTCTCGGCGGTCAATCGCGCGCTGCGCGGCGTCGAGGTCGCACCCGAGCCCGAGCTCGCCACCGTCTGAGGCTCGACGGGCGAGCGCGATCACGACGAGCGCGCGGGGTCGATCCCGCGCGCTCGTCGCGCATCCGCGGGCTCGGCATCGATGGCGCCGGTGGACGCCCGCGCCGCGGACGTCAGCGGCGGATGACGGGAAGCACGCCGGTCTCCGTCGCGACCTTCCTGCGGTTCAGCATGCGCTGCTCGGGGAGCGAGAGGTCGAAGATCACCGCGAGCCAGCGGATGACGGCGGTCACCGCGACGCAGACGATGCCGGCGATGAACAGGGGCACGCCGAGCGCGTCGAGCCCGGCGAGCACGAGGCATCCGGCCGCAGCGGCGACCGCGTAGAGCGAGCCGACGTGCATGATGGCGACCGGCAGGCTCATGAGCACATCGCGCAGGATGCCTCCGCCGACCGCCGCGGCGACGCCGACGAAGACGGCGGGCAGCACCGGCAGGCCGAGCCCGAGCGCCTTCGAGGTGCCGAACGCGCCGAACATGCCGATCACGATGGCGTCGAGCCCGACGATGACGCCGTTCAGGCGCGTGAGCGGGCCGGCGAGGAGCATGCCGACGAGCGACGCGCAGACGGCCGTGATGAGATACCAGTTGCTCTGCAGCGCACCGATCGGCACGTTCAGCAGGAGGTCGCGGATCGCTCCGCCGCCGAAGCCCATCACGATGCCGACGATCGCGACGCCGAGCAGGTCGAGCCGCCGCTCGCCGCGGAAGCCGGAGGCGAACAGGGCGCCCTGCACTCCGCCGAGCCCGACCGCGGTCAGGTCGAGCCAGAGCGGGATCGTGAACGTGCTCTCCACCCGTCCATTCTCGCAAGCTCGGCGGCCCGATGAGCGCAGGTGACGCCGCGGGCGCGGGATAATCGAGTGGTGCCCGTGTATCGAGATGAAGCCGTCGTGCTGCGCACCCACAAGCTGGGCGAGGCCGACCGCATCGTCACGCTGCTGACGAGGCGCCACGGCAAGATCCGCGCCGTCGCCAAGGGCGTGCGCCGCACGGCGTCGAAGTTCGGCGCACGGCTCGAGCCGTTCATGGTCGCCGACCTGCAGCTCTACGAGGGCCGCACGCTCGACGTCATCACCCAGGCCGAGTCGCTCGGGTCGTACGGGGCCGAGATCTCGCAGGACTACGAGGCGTACACCGCGGCGAACGCGATGGTCGAGACCGCCGATCGGGTGACCGAGTCCGAGGGCTCGCTGCAGCAGTACCTGCTGCTGGTGGGGGCGCTGCGTTCCCTCTCCCGGCGCGAGCACGGCCCGAGCCTCACCCTCGACTCCTACCTGCTGCGCTCGCTCTCGCTCGCGGGCTGGGCGCCGAGCTTCGAGGACTGCGCGCGCTGCGGCCGCACCGGCCCGCACCGCGCCGTCGTCGTGCAGCTCGGCGGGGTGGTGTGCGACGACGAATGCGCACCGCCCGGCTCGCCCCGGATCGAACCGAGCACCGTGCAGCTGCTCGGCGCCCTGCTCACGGGCGACTGGGCGCGTGCCGAGCAGGCGCCCGAGCGCGACCGCAACCAGGCATCGGGCATCGTCGCCGCCTACGTGCAGTGGCACCTCGAGCGGGGGCTCCGCTCGCTGCCGCACGTCAGCCGCGAGGCATCCGATCGCGAGCTCGAGCGCCGCACCGCGGGCGCACCCGACGTCGCTCGCACGTCCGACGCCGCGCGCACGTCCGACGCCGCC
>JBDIAF010000248.1:0-3705 GCA_039812245.1 Agromyces sp.
TCGTCGTCGTCACCGTGCTCGCGCTGCTGCTCGGCTGGCACCTCGTCGCCTCGATCGGCGGCGGCGACATGCCCGTCGTCATCTCGATGCTGAACAGCTACTCGGGCTGGGCGGCCGCGGCCGCAGGCTTCCTGCTGAACAACGACCTGCTCATCGTCACGGGCGCGCTCGTCGGATCCTCGGGTGCCTACCTCTCGTACATCATGTGCAAGGCGATGAACCGCTCGTTCATCTCGGTCATCGCCGGCGGCTTCGGCATCGCGGCGCCGTCGTCGAGCGGCGACGTCGAGGGCGAGCACCAGGAGGTCGACGCCGAGGGCACGGCCGCGCTGCTGCGCGACGCCTCGAGCGTCATCATCACGCCCGGCTACGGCATGGCCGTCGCGCAGGCGCAGTACCCGGTGGCCGAGCTCACCGCGAAGCTCCGCGAGCGGGGCATCGACGTCCGCTTCGGCATCCACCCGGTCGCCGGGCGCCTGCCCGGGCACATGAACGTGCTGCTCGCCGAGGCGAAGGTGCCGTACGACATCGTCGAGGAGATGGACGAGATCAACGACGACCTCGCCGAGACCGACGTCGTGCTGGTGATCGGCGCCAACGACACGGTCAACCCGGCCGCGGCCGAGGACCCGGGCAGCCCGATCGCGGGCATGCCCGTGCTGCGGGTGTGGGAGGCGAAGAACGTCGTCGTCTTCAAGCGCTCGATGTCGGCCGGCTACGCCGGCGTCGCCAACCCGCTGTTCTACCGCGACAACGCGCAGATGCTCTTCGGCGACGCCAAGCAGCGCGTCGAGGACATCCTGCGGGCGCTGTAGCCGAAGGACCTCGGATGCCTCGTGCCGCACGTCGGCACGAGGCATCCGTCGTCTCAGGCCGGGTTCACCGCCGGTCGTCGTCGGGGCTGACGACCGTGAGCGGTCCCTCATCGGCGGTCGGCGGCTCGAAAGCGTCGAAATACGCGCCTGCCAGCGCCTCGTCGAGCGGGAAATCGTCGGCGTGCTCTGCGCCGCGCGCCAGCACGCGGCGCACGACGACGTCGCGAGGCGTCGCCACGTACACGGTCTCCGGCTCGATTCCCTCGCTTCGCACGAGCGCCCGGTACCGATCGCGGTCCTGACGCGACCAGAACGAGAAGTCGAGCACGACGTCACGCCCCTGCTCGATCGCGCGCCGAAGCCGGGACTGCAGTTCGGTCTCGATCTCGGCGTGCACGTCGGGCGCGAGCGGCATGCTGCGGATGCCCCGTCGCCATGCCTCGACGTCGAACGAGAGTCGGACCATGCCTTCGGCCTCGAACCGCCGGGCGATCGTGGACTTGCCGGAGCCCGCCGGGCCGCACATGAAGAGGACCCGGCTCATGCGGCAAGCCTATTGCGGCGGCCGGGTTCGCGATCGCTCGGGCACGCGCTCAGCCGCGCCCACGTAGGATGGATCGGTACTCCCCTCCGATGTGAAAGAGGTCGCCGTGGCCACCGCCCGCGATGCAGCCCCGGAGCGCCCCCACTACTGGGTCGTCCCGGTCGTGCGCGGACTTCTCGCGATCGTCCCCGCCGCCGCCATCACCTTCTCGCAGAACCACTCGGCCGGCTTCGGCCTCATCGTGTTCGGCGCCTGGGCGGTCGTCTCCGGCCTCGTGGTCGGGGCGCTCAGCCTGCGCCTGCTCGACGGCCGCGGCATCCGCTCGCTCTTCGCGATCATCGCGGTCGTCACCGTCGTCGCCGGCCTGCTCGCGCTCACCGTGCCGGGCGGCCTGCCCTTCCTGCTGTATCTCGTGAGCGTCTGGGCGGCCGTGACCGGCTTCGTCGAGCTCTACGCCGGCCTCCGCACGCGCGGTCGCTCGCCGGTCGCGCGCGACTGGATCGCCGTCGGCGCGTTCACCGCCCTGCTCGCGCTCGTGTTCCTGCTCCTCCCGCCCGACGCCGTCACCGCGGTCGGCCTGCTCGGCGGCTACCTCGTGATCGTCGGGGTCTTCCTCGTGATCGGCGGCCTCTCGTTGAAGTGGGCCGCGAACCAGACCGCCGACGGCGCGCCCGCGGCAGGAACGGAGCAGCAGTCGTGAGCCAGCCCTCGGGAGAGTTCAAGCCGAGCCGCAGCGACCGACTGCGCCCCGCCGAGTACGTCGGCGGCGCCGCGATCGCGGCGATCTTCGTCGGCCTCATCGCACTCTTCACCACCCGCGACTGGACGATCGCGCTCATCGGCGCGGGCGGTTCGTTCATCGTCGTGCTCGTCGTGCTCGCGCTGCTGCAGATGGCGGTCAAACCGGATGCCTCGGAGCAGGCCGAGCTCGGCGACGGCGACGCCCCCGGCGACGAGCCGAACGGGCCCGCCGCGCACTGAGCGCTGCGCCGCCGCGACGCCAACCCTGGACGGTCGATCAGCCGGAGTGCACGAGCCGACCGAACTCGGAGCCGTGTACCCTCGGCGCCTGATCTTGCATCGACCGCCGCCGCGCTGAGGCATACCGCCGCTCGTTGCGCCACTTCGGCGGCGTCTGCGCCACTTCAAGTGGCGCAGACCACGCCCAAGTGGCGCAAAGCGCGCGGCGCGCGCGGAGCGCGCCCGGCTACAGCCGGTCGACGAGTTCGTCGGCGATGCCGACGTACGTCGCCGGCGTGAGCTCGAGCAGGCGTTGCTTCGCCTCGTCGCCGATCTCGAGGCCCGTGACGAAGGCGGCCAGATCGTCGGCGCCGACCCGCTTGCCGCGGGTGAGTTCCTTCAGCAGCGCGTACGGGTCGCTGATCGTCGAGCGCCCGGCGACCACCTCGCCGCGGATGACCGTCTGGATCGCCTCGCCCAGCACCTCCCAGTTGCCGTCGAGGTCCTCGAGCAGCAGCGCGCGATCGAGATCGATCTCGCCGAGGCCGCGCTGGATGTTGTCGAGGGCGAGCAGCGAGTGACCGAAGCCGACGCCGATGTTGCGCTGGGCGCTCGAGTCGGTGAGGTCGCGCTGCAGGCGGCTCGTCACGAGCGTCGCCGCCAGCGAGTCGAGGATCGCCGAGCTCAGCTCGAGGTTCGCCTCGGCGTTCTCGAAGCGGATCGGGTTGACCTTGTGCGGCATCGTCGAGGACCCCGTCGCGCCGGCGGCCGGGATCTGCCGGAAGTAGCCGAGCGAGATGTAGGTCCAGATGTCGGTCGCGAGGTTGTGCAGCACCCGGTTCGCGTGCGAGACCTTGCCGTAGAGCTCGGCCTGCCAGTCGTGCGACTCGATCTGGGTGGTCAGCGGGTTCCAGGTGAGGCCGAGCGACTCGACGAACTCGCGCGAGACCTCGGGCCACGAGGCATCCGGGATCGCGACCACGTGCGCCGAGAACGTGCCGGTCGCGCCCGAGAACTTGCCGAGGTACTCGGTGGCCTCGATCTGCTTCGCGATGCGCTCGAGGCGGTGCACGAAGACCGCGAGCTCCTTGCCCATGGTCGACGGGGTGGCCGGCTGCCCGTGGGTGCGCGAGAGCATCGAGGCGTCGCGGTGCTCGAGCGCCAGCGCGTGCAGCACCTCGATCACGGCGCGGTACTTCGGCAGCCACACCTGCTGCACCGCGTCGCGCACGGTGATCGCGTACGAGAGGTTGTTGATGTCCTCGGAGGTGCAGGCGAAGTGGGTGAGCTCGGCGATGGCGTCGAGGCCGAGGTCGGCGAGCCGGCGCCGCACGTAGTACTCGACGGCCTTCACGTCGTGGCGCGTGGTCGCCTCGAGGGCGGCGA
>JBDIAF010000249.1:0-3680 GCA_039812245.1 Agromyces sp.
TCGATCGTGGGCTGCATGGCGCCGCGGTCGCGGGCGTCGAAGATGTCGCGCAGGCGGGCCTGCAGCGCGGTCTCGTTCGGCTGGGGCATCCGACCATCATGACGGATGCCTCGGCCGCCGGCGCCCGGTTGCGCGAACCCGTCGCGAGAACAGGCGGACACGCCGTGGCGGTACCGCAAACAGGCACGGGCGACCGTCTTGGATCGCCCGTGCCTGTTCTCGTGTCGCGCCGGCGGCTACGCCTCGACGAGCGCCTGCTTGACGACGCTCGTGAAGAAGCCGAGGCCGTCGACGCCCGAGCGCATCGCGGCGGGGGTGTCGGGGCCGAAGCCGGGCTCGACGGCGTGCTCGGGGTGCGGCATGAGGCCCACGACGTTGCCGCGGGCGTTCGTGATGCCGGCGATGTCGCGCAGCGAGCCGTTCGGGTTCACGTCGACGTAGCGGAAGACCACGCGGCCCTCGCCCTCGAGGCGGTCGAGCGTGTCCTCCGAGGCGATGAAGCCGCCCTCGCCGTTCTTCAGCGGGATCGTGATCTGCTGGCCGGCCTCGAACTCGCCCGTCCACGCGGTCGACGCGTTCTCGACGGTGAGCACCTGGTCGCGGCAGATGAACGAGCCGTGGTCGTTGCGGATCAGGCCGCCCTCGAGCAGGTGCGCCTCGACGAGCATCTGGAAGCCGTTGCAGATGCCGAGCACCGGCATGCCGGCGTTCGCGGCGGCGACGACCTCGGTCATGATCGGCGAGAGCGAGGCGATCGCGCCGCAGCGCAGGTAGTCGCCGTAGCTGAAGCCGCCGGGCAGGATGAGCGCGTCGACCCCCTCGAGGTCGTGCGAGCCGTGCCAGAGCGCGACCGGCTCGGCGCCGGCCAGCCGCACGGCGCGCTGCGCGTCGCGGTCGTCGAGCGAGCCGGGGAAGGTGATGACGCCGATGCGCATGCTCAGGCCTCGGCGCCGAAGTCGATGTTCACGACGTCCTCGATGACCGAGTTCGAGAGGATCTCGTCGGCGATCTTCGTGATCTCGGCCCGCACCTCGTCGGTGACGGGGCCCTCGACGGTGATCTCGAAGCGCTTGCCCTGGCGCACGCCCGCGACCACGGAGTGGCCCGTGCGGGAGAGGGCGCCGGCGACCGCCTTGCCCTGGGGGTCGAGCAGTTCGGGCTTGGGCATCACGTCGACGACGATGGTGGGCACCTGGGAACTCCGTCCGGTGGCGAGGCTGGGGATGCCTCGATTCTAGCGTGCGCCGGGCGGCGTTCCTGCGGGGCGCGGCGAGGGTCAGCGCCGCATGACCGCCTTGATCAGGAGGCAGACGCCGAGGACCGCTGCCGCCCCGATCGCGATGACGGCCACGGGGTTCTCGCGGTAGCGCGCCTTGACGTAGGCGACGCCGTCGTCGAGCACCTCGCGCGCCTCGGTGGCCGCGGCGCTCGCCTGAGCACTCATGGCGTCGATCGAGCCCGTCGCGGACGCCCGTGCGTCCCGCACGGCATCGCCGACCGCGTCACCCACGGCGCCGGCGGCGCGCCCGACCCGGTCGCCGAGGTCGTCGAGGCGTTCGCCCGCGTCGTCGGCCAGTTCGGACGCACCCTTCGCGGCGCGCTCGGCCGCGCGGCGTGCGGTTTCGTCGAAGTCTCTCCCGGTGTCGGACATGGGGGCTCCCTTCGCGAGATGATGCGCCATCGTACGCTCGCCGGCTCCGAGCGACCCGATTCGGGCGAGGGGGTTGCCGCGGCCGTCGTGGCTTGCTAATGCGCGGCGCGGTGGGGCGGGGCGGAGCCGGCCCCGCCTGGCGAGCGGATTGCGGACCGGTTGTTCCGCACGTATTATTCCGATCGGAATATTACGATTCGGGATGCCCGGAGGATCGACATGGCTGCGCTCTCGCCGCTCGGCGTGACCGTGCTGGCGCTGCTCGCCGAGCGCGACATGCACGCGTACGAGATGTACCAGCTCATGCTCGAGCGCAAGGAGGACAAGGTCGTCAGGGTCTCGCCAGGGTCGGTCTACCGCACGGTCGAGCGCTTCGCCGCCGACGGCCTCATCGACGAGGTCGCCGTCGAACGGCAGGGCAACCGGCCCGAGCGCACGGTCTACTCGATCACCGAGGCCGGGCGCGACGCGATGCGCGAGACCATCGCGGCGATGCTGCGCCGCCACGTGAACGAGTTCCCCGAGTTCCCCGTCGCGATCGGCGAGGCGCACAACCTGCCGGCCGGCGAGGTCGCCGAACTGCTCGGCGAACGGCTCGAGTCCGTCCGCGCCGTGATCGCGGCCATCGACGGATCGCTCGCGAACATCGCCGAGCGCGGCCTGCCCACCGCCTACGTCCTCGACCTCCCCTACTCGCGGGCGCTGCTCGCGGCCGAGGCGGGCTGGCTCGAGCAGACCATCCACGACCTCGCCTCGGGCGCCCTCGCCTGGCCCGCGAAGCACCGCCACTGAGGCATCCCATCTCCGACCGGAAGGTTCCGCCCATGGAACGCAGCTTCAAGCCCTGGCCCGCACTCTGGGCCCTCGTCATCGGCTTCTTCATGATCCTCGTCGACTCGACGATCGTGTCCATCGCGAACCCCGCGATCCTCGAGGACCTGCAGACCGACATCACGGCCGTGCTCTGGGTGACGAGCGCGTACCTGCTGGCCTACGCGGTGCCGCTGCTCATCACCGGCCGCCTGGGCGACCGGTTCGGGCCGAAGCGGGTCTACCTCGTCGGCCTCGTCGTGTTCACCCTCGCCTCGCTCTGGTGCGGCTTCTCGGGCGACATCGGCATGCTCATCGCCGCTCGCGCGGTGCAGGGCCTCGGCGCCGCGATGATGACGCCGCAGACGATGGCCGTGATCACCCGCATCTTCCCGCCCGACCAGCGCGGCGCGGCGATGGGCCTGTGGGGCTCGGTCGCGGGCGTCGCGATGCTCGTCGGGCCGATCCTCGGCGGCGTGCTCGTCGACACGCTCGGCTGGGAGTGGATCTTCTTCGTCAACGTGCCGGTGGGCATCGTCGCGTTCTTCGCCGCCTGGCGCCTCGTGCCGAACCTCGAGACGCACCCGCACCGCTTCGACTGGCTCGGCGTGGTGCTGAGCGGCGTCGGCATGTTCCTCGTCGTGTTCGGCATCCAGGAGGGCGAGACCTACGACTGGGGCACGATCGTGGGCCCCGTCACCGTGTGGGGCATCATCGTGACCGGCCTCGTGGTGCTCGCGGGCTTCATCGTCTGGCAGGCGCTCAACCGGGCGGAGCCCTTGCTGCCGCTCGGCCTCTTCCGCGACCGCAACTTCTCGCTCTCGAACGTCGCGATCTCGCTCGTCGGGCTCTCGATCACGGCGATGCCGCTGCCGCTCGCCTTCTTCTACCAGATCGCCCGCGGCCTCGACCCGACCCAGGCGGCGCTCATGCTCATGCCCATGGCGGTGATCTCGGGCGTGATGGCGCCCTTCATCGGCCGGCTCTCCGACAAGGTCGACCCCAAGTGGGTCGCCTTCGCGGGCTTCACGATCGTCGCGATCGCCCTCGCCTGGACCTCGCTCTGGCTCACGCCCGAGACCGAGCTCTGGATGCTGCTGCTGCCCAACGCGCTGCTCGGCGTCGGCATCACCGGGGTGTTCGCGCCGCTCGGCTCCTCGGCGACGCGCAATCTGCCGCGCTCGCAGGCCGGAGCGGGCTCCGGCGTCTACAACATGAC
>JBDIAF010000250.1:0-3679 GCA_039812245.1 Agromyces sp.
CCACCGTCATGCACTACCGGGTGTGGCGGCGGGTGCACCGGATGCCGCTGATCGTCGCCTTCGCGCTGGTCGCCCTGTTCATCTGGTTCGCCGAGAACATCGCGACCTGGGGCGGGGCCTGGCTCTACCCCGATCAGCTCGACGGCTGGCAGCCGGTCTCGCCCTCGAAGCTCGTCTCGTGGTTCCTGCTCATGATCATCTCCGTCGTGCTGGTGACCTTCGTCTACCGTCCGCGCGGGCCCGACGCCGACTGAGCCGGGCGGGGGTACTCGCCCGGCGCGAATCGTGTCAGGCTGGAGGGGTGACCGGAACCCTCGAGCAGCCGCGCGTCGACGCCGACGTCGATCTCGACCTCGCCGCGCGCGAGCGCATCGCCCGCCCGTGGCGCACCGTCGTGTGGGACGACCCGGTCAACCTGATGAGCTACGTCAGCTACGTGTTCCGCAGCTACTTCGGCTACTCGCGCGACGAGGCCGAACGGCTCATGCTGCTCGTGCACACCACTGGTCGCGCGGTGGTCGCGAGCGGCAACCGCGAGCAGATGGAGCGGCACGTCCACGCCATGCACGCGTACGGCCTGCAGGCCACGGTGTCGCGCGACGACTCGGGCGGCGACTCGTGATCGGTGCGGAGGGCGACTCGTGATCGTCGCGGGGCGTCGCGGCGAGGGCGTCCGGCTCGTGCTCGAGGCCGAGGAGGCGATGCTCCTGTCCGAGCTCGCCGACCAGGTCGACCCGGTGCTGCTGCTCGGCTCGGACGACGACCCCGCACTCGAGCGCCTCCTGCCGAACGCGTATCCCGACGACGAGACCGCGGCGCGCGAGTTCGAGCGCTACACCCGCGGCAGCCTCGTCGACGGCAAGCGCCAGGCGGCGCAATCGGTGCGCGACGCGACGGACGTCACCGACGGCCGCGACCTCGTCGAGATCGAGCTCGACGAGTCGCAGGCGTGGGGGTGGCTCACCTTCCTCACCGACCTCAGGCTGATCCTCGCCGAGCGCGTCGGACTGGGCGACGACGGCGGCGGCTCCGACGACGACGAGACGCGCGACGACTACCTGCGCGCGGCGTACGAGTGGGCCGGCTTCGTGCAGGGCTCCATGCTCGAGGTGCTCGACCCCACCGACGCCTGAGCCCGAGCGGGTCCGGTTCGCGCCGCGCCGGGCCGACTCGACGCGGGTCGTGCGTTCCGGCGCCGCCCTGCGGCAGGATGTCCCTCGAGGGCGCGCCCGCGCCGAGGCATCCTTCGCGAGATCAGGAGCACCCGTGAGCGTGAGTCCAGCATCGTCCTGGCGTCAGGTGATCGCCCGTCCGACCGACAGCGCCGAGTCGATCGAGTCGTTCGCCCTCGTCGTGGGCGCCGCCGCCTTCGTCGTGGGCCTCGTCGTCACGACGCCGCTGTTCTGGGGCCACGACCTCGAGATCGCCGGGCCCGCCTCGCTCGGCCAGTTCACGGCCATCGCCGGCGGCATCGTCGCGGGGCTCGCGTTCGTCGTCGCACGGGTGCTCGTGCACCGGCGCAGTGCCGAGGCCGACCCCTTCGACGTGCCCGGCGCCCGGCTGCACTGGTTCGACATCCTCGCCCTGGCGCTCGCGCACGCCCTCATCGGGGTGCTCGCGTGGACCGCG
The DNA here is from genome assembly GCA_039812245.1 of Agromyces sp. GTDB lineage: Bacteria > Actinomycetota > Actinomycetes > Actinomycetales > Microbacteriaceae > Agromyces. The sequence goes on from JBDIAF010000250.1 coordinate 1,630, forward strand.
CTCGCCTCGGTGCTCGAGCGCAGCTTCCAGGGCGCCGTCGTGTTCACGCTGCCGGCGATCGTGCTCGGCTCGGTCGCGCTCGCGCTGAGCGCCTACGTCGCCTTCCTGAGCGGGGCGAACATGACGCCGAGCCTGCTCTCGCTCGTGCTGGCCGTGTTCCTCGTGCTCGGCGTGATCGCGGCGATGCTGAGCTCGAGCGATCCGCTGTGGTGGCAGAAGAACCTCTCGGCGCTCGGCATGACCGACGACCTCTCGGCCTTCGCGTTCAACATCACGCTCATCGTGGCGGGCGTCATCGTGACGACGATCGCCCGCTACGGCACCGCCTCGCTGCCGGCGGCGACGGAGGCCGACGTGAAGCGTCGCCGCACGGTGCGCGTGCTGCTGATCCTGATCGGCATCTTCCTGGCCTGCGTCGGCATCTTCCACGTCGACACGCACTTCGCGATCCACAACACCGTCGCGTGCGGCATGGCCGTCGCCTTCGCGGTGCTCGTGTTCGCGCTCGCCCGGCTCGTGCCGCCGATGCCGAAGGCCTTCGTGATCCTCGGCTTCGTGTACGTCGCGGTCGTCGTGGTGCTCGGCGTCTTCTTCGCCGTCGGCTACTACAACCTCACGGCGGTCGAGCTCGTCGCCGCCATCCTGATCTTCAGCTGGATCATCGTGTTCCTGCGCAACGTCGGCGCCATCGCGCAGCGCGAGACCGCGCGGCCCGAGGTGCGCGCCGACCAGGAGCCCGTCGCCGCCTGAGTCACGGGAGCGCGCACGGCCCGGTGATCCGGGCGAACGACGAAGGGCCGGATGCCTCGAGGCATCCGGCCCTTCGATCGTGCGCGGGCTCAGGCGCTGTGCGCGAGCGCCTTCGCCTTGAGCAGGTCGTACTCCTGCTGGTTGATGGTGCCTGCGTCGAGCAGCGCCTTCGCCTTCGCGATCTCGTCGGACGCGCTCGCCGAGGTGCCGGCGGTCTGACGGATGTACGCGTCGGTGGCCTGCTGGGCCGCGACCGCGTCCTTCTGCGCGCGCTCGGCCATGCCGCGGCCGCGGGCGATCAGGTAGACCAGCACGGTGAGGAACGGCACGAAGATCAGGAAGATGATCCAGACGGCCTTCCACCCGCCGGCCAGCGTGTGGTCGCGGAACAGGTCGCTGATGATCGCGATGACCGCCCAGATGTAGGTGATGAACGCGAAGATCCAGATGGTCCACCAGAAGATGTCCCAGATGCTCTGCCAGAAGGTCATGTCGAGTCCCCTTGTCTCGGTGACGCCGCCAGCAGGCTGCGGGCGACGGGGGCCGCGGTCTCAGACGATCCGTTCGCGCTCCCAAGGCAGACTCTAGTGATTTCCCGGGCCGAGAGGGAGAGATCTTCTCACTCAATCTGGGTGAACCCTCGGCGTCGGCCGAGTGCCGGGCGGTAGGGTCGCGAACGGGAGGGACGCATGCCTGACTGGCTGAAATCGCTCGACATCGACGGCTGGGCGGTGCTGTGGGCGGTGCTCACGCTGCTCGCCACCTGGATCGTCGCGCGACTGTCGCGCCGGGGCATCACGAGCCTGGTCGCGCGCGTCCCCGGCCTCAGCGACGCCATCAAGGTGCTCGCGGTCAGGCTCGCGGGCTACGGCATCTGGCTCCTCGGCATCGGCGTCGCGCTCACCTTCCTGGGCGCGTCGATCCAGCCCGTGCTCGCGGTCGCCTTCATCCTCGCCGTGGTCGCCGTGCTCGTGCTGCGCGGCATCTCCGACAACTTCGCGTCCGGCGTGGTGCTCCAGGCGAGGCATCCCATCGATGTCGGCGACGAGATCACGAGCGGCAGCACGACCGGCATCGTGATCGAGCTGAACAGCCGTTCCGTCGTGCTGCAGACCACCGACGGGCGCATCGTCCACATCCCGAACTCCGAGGTGCTCGGCGCGCCCCTCAGCAACAACTCGCGGCACGGCGCCCGTCGCAGCGAGGTCGAGGTGCGCACCGGCGAGACGCTGCTCGCGCACGACGAGCTGCGCGAGCTCCTCGAGTCCGCGACCGCCGGCGCCGCGGGGGTGCATCACCG